>CAIJLV010000164.1 GCA_903821635.1 uncultured Verrucomicrobiota bacterium
AAGATTTCCGAGCACGCCCACCTGGCGCTCACTCCCTGCCCACCGCCCAGCTCGATCCCGACGGCGGCCAACAGCGCCTACAGTTTTTCCGGCCTCACGCCCACCGCGCCCGCCACCGCCGGCGGCCAGATCGTCGTCGAAGCCATCCTCGAAGGTGTGGCCCGCGACGATGCCCGTGAGTTGAACCGCCGGATCGATGGAGACGAACGATCCCGCGGCGAATCCCACCCCGGCACCGACGTCGGCGGCCGGGTGAAATACGACTTTGGCTCCCAGCGCGTCGGCGCCGTCCGCATCTACGTCACCCACCGCTGAACTCACTCTCTCAATTTGGGCCCCCCCCTCGCGCTGTGCCTGTCAGCCAGCCGAAGGTCCCGAAAACAGCAGTCACAAAAAACAAAACACAAGTCACCATGAACAGTCCTAAAACCACTCAAGTCCGCCGCGCAGGATTCACCCTGATCGAAATGATCGGCGTGCTCGCGATCATCGCCGTGCTCGCCGCGTTGCTCATCCCCCGCATCTTCTCCGCGATCAATGAATCGCGCGTGAACGGCGCCGCCCTGAGCTACAACAGCCTCAAGTCCGCTTCGATCACCTACTTCGGTAAGTATGGCCGCTTCGGTAATGGGACGGGCGTTAGCTACACCGGAGCCGAATTGACGGCCGGGGTAACCAACTGGGATTCGGCAGTGCTGCTCCAGGGCGGCTTCATCGAAAAGCCCTTTGAAACCAAACTTGGAGAAAGCTCCCAAATCCAAGTTGTTGCCGCAGAACTCGCTACTGTTGCCGCTTCGACCTCGAACTCTGCGTATGATTTGGACGGCAATTTCACTGCTGCCGTAGCCGGCGGCGCTCCCGCCTCGGGCACGCCTAACGAAGCCACCGGCGCCGTAGTGCTCCAAGCAGTCCTAACTGCAGTGGCGATTGATGACGCGATTGAGCTAAACAACAAGATCGACGGCGTCACTCTCGGCAACACCTCAGGCGCAGACGACACCAAGGGCCGCGTCAAGTATGCGGCAGCCAGCGGCGGCGTGACCACAGTCTATCTCTACATCGCGCACAAGTACGCGCCTGTCCCGGTAATGCACCCGGGCGGAGCCGCCTTAAAACCGCTCGCTCCGCCCGGGTTTTGTCCCCTGCCCGCCCCCGCCCCACCGTCCGCCTCCGTTTCGCCATGAAAACCACCTCCACCGCGCCGCGCCCTCGGGCCGGATTCACCCTGGTGGAGCTGATTGGAGTGCTGGCGATCGTTGCCACGCTCGCTTCCCTGTTGTTGCCCCAGGTGCTGGGCAGCATCAGCCGGTCCCGCGTGATGGATACCGTGGGTTGTTACCACAGCATCAAGGCTGGCGCCATCACCTACGCCTACCGGCACGGCTACTTCGGGGATGAGCTGGGCCGCCCTTTGGACGTCACCCTCTCCACGAACCAGGCGACCGCTTGGGATCGTGAAGTGCTCCTGAAGCTGAAGCTCATCGACGAAGTGTTCCGCTCCCGCATCGGCACGAGCGCCCACGTGCAAGTGCGCAATACCGCCCCGGCCGCCTCCGCCCCCGACGGCACGAATCCCGCCTACAATCTCGCGGGCGACGCCAGCAATCCGAACCAAGCCGCTGGGGCACGCCATGTGCTGGAGGTCCGCCTCACCGACGTGCTCATCGAAGATGCCCGCGAACTGAACCGAAGCCTCGACGGCGAAGGGAACAGTCTGGGCGAAACCGCTCCCGGAACCGACCTCCGCGGACGCGTCAAATACGATTTCTCCGGCAACGAATCTCCCGGCTTCGGGGACGTTTACCTGTATCTCACCCACCTCTGAAGCCCGCCCTAACACTCCTTCCGGATGCAACGTGCCCCCGTCAATCTTGGTGTCGCTGAACGCCTGCTCGCGGCCGGACTCCTCACGCCCGTGCAACTGGAGCTCGCCGAGTGCGAACTGCGGCGGCGCGGCGGTTCGTTGCCGCGTTTGCTGGTCGAGCTGAACTTGGTTTCAGCCGAGCGGCTGGCCGAGTATATCGCCAAGGAGACGCACACCCAGTGGGTCGATCTGGCCCATTTCAAGATCGACGACGAACTGGTGCAAACGATCCCCAGCGATGTCGCCCGTCGCCTGCGCGCCCTGCCTCTTTCCCGGACCGGCGACACCTTGCTGGTGGCCTTGGCCGATCCGTCCAACGTCGTCGCCATCGACCAACTCACCCGGGTGACTGGGCTGCGCATCGAGGCCGCCGCCGCCACCGAACGGGACATCCTCAACACGCTGGACCGCATCCAGCTCAGCGGCCCTTCGATCCAGCAGTCGATCGAAAAGATCATCGACGAAGAGGTGCTGGCCAAGAAGACCGATTCCGGCGCACTCATCGAAGTCAGCGATCCGACGGACGGGGACGACGCGCCGATCATCCACCTCGTCAACCAAGTGATCCAACGCGCGGTCAACCGTCGGGCGAGCGACATCCATTTTGAGCCGGAAGAAAAACTGATGCGCATCCGCACGCGCATCGACGGGGTGCTGCATCCCGACGTCTTGATTCCCAAGTCACTCCAATCCGCCGTCGCGGCCCGAATGAAGATCCTCGGCGACATGGACGTGACGGAGACCCGCACCCCGCAGGACGGGCGCGCTTCGATCAACGTCAGCCGCCGCCGGATCAACCTCCGGATTTCGAGCCTGCCGACGCAGTTTGGCGAAAGCGTGGTGGTCCGCATTCTGGACACCGGTTCGCAAGTGAGCCGCTTGTCGCACCTGGGGTTGACCCCGGAATTTGAGACCAAACTCCGCGCCGCCATCGAGTCGCCCTACGGCGTGGTGATCGTCACCGGCCCGACCGGTTCTGGCAAAACGACGACGCTTTACGCGGTGCTGAACGAGATCAACCAGCCGGACCTCAGCATCTTCACGCTCGAAGACCCGGTGGAAATGCCGCTGGCCGGCATTCGCCAGACCCAGATCCGCGAGGAAGTCGGCCTGACCTTCAGCTCCGCGTTGCGGTCACTGCTCCGGCAAGATCCCGACGTCATCCTGGTGGGCGAAACCCGCGACACGGAAACCGCCACCCTGATGGTCCGGGCCTCGCTGACCGGCCACTTGGTCTTCTCGACCCTGCATACGAACGACGCGCCCGGAGCGATCCCGCGGCTCATCGACATGGGGGTCGAACCCTACCTGCTCCCGAGTAGCTTGGTGGCGATCGTCGCCCAGCGGTTGGTGCGCCGGCTCTGTCCGAACTGCCGCGAACCGCTGGTCGATCCGGAAGCCACCTTTGTGAAACTGCGGATCAAACCACCCGCCGGGGCGGAACCAACACTCTGGCGGGCCGTCGGGTGTGACCATTGCCACGGCAGCGGCTATCGCGGCCGCCAAGCGGTGTTTGAGATCATGACGCTGGATGAGCGCTTTCACGCCCCGATCATTCGCCGGGCGCCGCACTCCGAGTTTGTCCGCCTCGCCCACGAGAGCGGCATGGTCAGCATGTTCGACGACGGCCTGCGCCGGGCGGTGCAGGGCGCCACCACCTTGGAAGAATTGCTCCGCGTCGCCCGCCCTTACGAACCATGAAGACCTTTCTCTACACGGGCATGGACGCCCGCGGCCGCAGTCAGCACGGGAAGATGCATGCGCTCGACGAGGTCGCGCTCGAAGAAACCCTGCGGTCCAGCGGGGTCTGGCTGGTCGAAGCCAAGGCGGAAAACCCCAACCTCGCCGCCGAAGCCCGCAGCCACGCCGGCCGGTTCGGCAAAGGCCAGCGGCGCGAGCTGATCAGCTTCTGCACGCTCATGGGTTTCCTCACCAAGGTCGGCGTGCCGCTGGTGCAGGCGCTGGACATCGCGGCGCAGGATTGCGACCGCGTCGTCTTCTCCACCGTGCTGCGGGAGGTGAAACGGGCGATTGAATCCGGCTTACCCCTTGCCGATTCGATGCAGCGTTTTCCGCGCTTTTTCGACCACGGCATGACGAGCCTGATCCGGGCCGGCGAGAGCAGCGGGGCGCTGCCGGAATCCTTTGCTGAACTGAAGCGCTACCTAGAGTGGCAGGACCAGATCTCGGCCGACGTGAAGCAGGCGACGATCTATCCGGCGGTGGTGATGATCACGACGGCGATCTTCGTGCTGGTGCTGTTCACCTTCGTGGTGCCGCGGTTTGTGGGCCTGCTCAAGGTCGCGAAAGTCGCGCTGCCGCTGCCGACCCAGATCGTGTTCGGCGTGAGCGACTTTGCGAAGGCCACCTGGTGGCTCTGGCTCATCGTCCTGGTGCTCGGCCCGATCGCCATCCAGCTCGGCCGGAAATACTCGCGCGCCTTTTCGATCATTTGGGACCGCCTGTGGATGCGCCTGCCGATCTTGGGGCCGCTGACCCACATGCTTTGGATCGCGCGGTTCGCCCAAAACCTAGCCGTGCTTTACCGCAACGGCGTGCCGCTCGTCTCCGGCTTGCGGTTGTGCGAAGGCCTCGTCGGGAGCCAACTCGTGGGCGGGATGATCCTGGATGTCGCCCGGCGGATCGAAGAGGGCGAGACCTTTAGCGGGGCGCTGCGGACTCACCGCATTTTTCCCACGCTGCTGCTGCGCATGTCGGTGATCGGGGAGAAGACTGGCCAGTTGGATGAAGCCCTCGAAAACGTCGCTGGTTACTACAACTTGATCGTGCCCCAACGCATCAAACGCCTCTTCGGCCTGTTGGAGCCGGCCATGATCTTGTTCCTCGTCACCGTCGTCGGCTTTGTCGCGCTGGCCGTGTTCATGCCGATCCTGAGCCTGATGCAGGGGATCAAATAATTCCATGCCTGCCATGAAAGACCGACCGTTCTGCCGTCCGCCGGAAAATTCGCCGCCCCGGGCCGGGTTTACCCTGATCGAATTCGTTGGCGTCATTGCGATCATCGCGATCCTGACCGGCTACGGACTCGTTTCCGTGCAGCGCAAACTGATCGAGAACCGCCGGGAGGCCGAGGTCATCAGCGTGCAGGGCATCGCCACCGGCCTGAGCAATGTCGTGCGGCTTAATTTCACCGTCCCCTCCTCGTCCACGTGGAGCGCGGCCGTCGCTAGCCAACTTAACCGCAGCTTGAGCGAGATCCTGACGAACTCGCTCGGCAACGCCCGGGTGGTGATGGTGGACCCGACCTTTCAGCTCGGTAATCCGGCGCTGCCGTTTTCCAGCCTGCCATTTACTCAAACCATCGCCGGCACCCGCGAGCCGCGGAACTTGAACTTCGTCGTGCTCTCCAGCTTGGACGGGCCGCTACCCGCGCTGACCGGCATCACGTTTTCCAACGTCTGGAACAGTGTCGACGAAGCCCTGCCGACCGGTTGGCCGACGTCTTGGAAGGGCAAACCGGAAGACCTCCGCCGCCAGCGCCTCACACTGACGGGTCTCTTCTACCGGCTGATTCTCAACAATCTCGACGCCACCAACAACGCCACCTGGGGCATGGGCACGGGGGTGACCAACAACATCCTCCCGAACACCCGCAAGGAACTCTGGGTCGTGGACGGCACCGCGGTGGATCTTCACAGCCAGACCGGCACGCTGTTCGCCCGCGACATCCTGCACGCCGACGCCAGCTACATCTACATGTCCGGCCGCTGGGTGCAGGCGGTCGTGCCGGCCAGCATCGCCATCAACGACCCGGCAGTCGGACTCATTGAGACGGTGGACACGTTTCTGGACACCGTGAACAACACCGCGGAAACCGGCACCGGCAGCGGCACCGGCGTGCCGGACGCCACCGTCACCGTCGGACTCTGCGAAGGGTGTAATTCTGAAGTCACCGTCAAGTTCGACGGCTGTTCCACCTCGGTCGAGGTCACTAGTTGCAAAGATCTCTCCAACGTCGTGCTCGAAATGTGCGACGGCACCCAATTCAAATACGATGGGCTCACTGAAAAGCGGGGCACCTTTACCTCGCCCAACGGACTCAACATCGTGCGAGTGTGGGTCAAATCCGGCTGCTACATGTCCGGCGATGGCCCCGGATACGGTTGGCGCGTGGAGGGCCCCTGCACCACGGGGAACTGCGGCGCCCGCCCCCCCAACGACAACCCGGTGGCCGTGGTGGAAGCCGCGTTCAACGTCATCCGCAGCTTCACCAGTTGGAGCAACAACACGGGCTGCAGCAAGACCGGCAACTCGGTCACGATTTACAACCAGCTCATTTCCCACCGGAACAACCTGCATACGGCCTCCAATTTCTGCCCATGAAGACCCTCCTTCTTCCGCGGGCGAATCATCCCCGGCCCCGGACGGCGCCCGGATTCACGCTGATTGAGCTGCTGCTGGTCCTCGCGGTGCTGGTCGTGCTCGCCGCCGCCGCGCTCCCGATGCTCACCTCGGAGATCGATGAACGCGCCCGACCCAAGGAGGAAGAATACCTCAAGGGCATGGCCGCCGCCGTCGAAAGCTACGCCCTGCGTTCCCGGTTCATCCCGGATCACACCGGCTTTGCCGCCGTGATCGGGCCGGAAATGGGCACCACCCCTTCGCGCCTGCTGCTCAACGACCGCAATCTGCCCCGGCGCATCCTGCTCGACGACCGCCTGCGCATCGGCACCAACAGCTCGTCAGTGCTGCCCTACCGCCAGACGGTCAAAGGCTCGATCAAGCCGGTCAGTCCTCGACTGTTGCTCGTCTCGTCGCTGGGCGAGGAACTGCCCACCTCGCTCACCAACGGCGTGCTGGCCACGAACCTTTTCGACGCGATCTGGAGCACCGCCCCCAACCAAATCCCGGCGGGCTGGAGTTGGACCGGCAAAGGCGCGGACTTGAAGATCCAGCGGATCCAACTCAGCGACCTGTTTGTGGAACTGGCCCTGAACGCGCAGGGCGTGCCCTACGGCAGCTTCAGCGTGGATAACGTCAGCACCAACGTCGTGAGCGGTTCGCCCCGCAGCCTGTGGGTGCTCAAGAGCACCCGCTTGGCTCTGAATGCGCCGGACGGCTCCACGCAGGTGGTTATTGTGCAGAAGAACTCGCTCGCGTTCGTCTGCGACAGCGGTTCTTGGCGTTCCGGCGGCGGGGCCCAAGCCGGCTGGACTTCGGATTCCATCATCGGTTCCGACCTCGGCCAGGCGGCCGCCAGCTTCCTCGCCGCCCCGGCCAATCCGACCGCGACCGCCACCCAAAGCCAGTTCGTCAGCAGCCTGAACAGTTACATGAGCGCCTACTCCGCTTACGCGCAGTCGGGCTTCAGCAACCAGACGCTCAGCAACTCGGTGATCGTCGCCCGCGCCACCATGCAGGCCACCCTGGACGCCCTCATCCACTAATCCCCGCCGCCATGCTCAAGCTCAACAGCACCACCGCCGCCCAAGCCGCCGCCAACCGGCTGCCCAACAGCACCTTGCTTGGCGTCTCTTGGCTCCACGGCCGCTTTTCCGTGGTCGCCCTGCAGCGCGGCGCGCTCGGGGTCGCGTGGACCTGTCCCGCCCCGGTGCAGACCGCCAAGGAACTCACAGTCGCCCTCCGGGAAGCGATGCGCCGGACGTCCTATCAAGGGACTCAGGTAACGCTGGTGCTCGCCCATCCGGAATTTGTGCAGCACTGGGTGGATGTGCCGGCCGGCAAATCAAGCCAGCTCACCAAGTTCCTGAACCGCCAAGTGCAGCAGCACAAACCCTTCAACGGCACGGCGGCTTGGGCCTTCCAGTTGACCGCGCCCACCAAGGCCGCCGGCGGCGCCCTGCTCCACCTGCTGCCGATGGAGCTCTATGAAGGCATCGTGGCCGCCTGCAACGACGCGGGCCTGCACCTCGCCACATTGACCAGCCATACGGAGGTGATGCGCGCCCAACTGCGACACCTCCCGCTGCGGGACGACGAAATCACGCTGCTGGCCAACCCCGTCGGCGACACGACCTCGGTGCTCGTGGTCCGCGGCGACGGCCTGCCCTTGATCGCCCGCTCAATTCAAGGCACTTGGAAAAGCGATGCTGGTCGGGTGGCCGTGGACTTGAACCGCACCCTGCTCTACGCCCAGCAGCAATTCGGCGTCGCCATCGCCAGCGCGTGGCTGAGCGGCCCCGACATCGAAGACCAGTTGCCCGCTTTGGCCGGCTTCTTTGAAGTGCCACTGAAAGCCCACCCGGCGCCCGTCGGCGATTATTCTTGGGCGGAAGAGGCGCTCCGCTTGGTTGGGGAAACCCCGGTCAACCTGATCAGCCGGGAACACCGCGAAGCGCCGGCTCGCCGAGCGGTGTTGCGCCTGAGCGCCTATTCGGCGGTGGCCTTTATGGCCCTGTCGGTGGTCCTGAGCGGTTACGTCCACTACTACTTCCGCGAGGAGTCCACCGCGATCAAACGCCTCGGCGCCCTCGAACAGGAGCTCCAAACCCGCCACCACAAGTTACAGGACTACTTTGCGGAGATCGCCCGCAAAGACGAATTCCTCCAGGTCGCCCGGGCCGATCGTCCCGATCCGATCGCCACTTGGGTGCTGGGCAGTCTGAGCGAGGCCCTCCCCCTCGACCTCGTGGTCACCAATCTGACAGTCCTCGCCGAAACCAACCAGTGGCGCGTGACGCTCGGCGGCTCGGTGCAACCGGTCGCCGTCGAGACGGATCGGAATGATGTGCGCCGGCTGACGCGTCAGTTGGCCCGCAATCTGGCCCAAGGCCCGCTGGGCATGGAGTTCGATGGCGACCTCGCTTCCCCCCTGGATGCCACCGGCCACACGGTCACGGCAGCCGCTTCGCCCACGAATTCAGGCGTGGCCGCCGGCACCTTCAATGCCTGGACCACCCGGCTCCGCGACCTCGCCGTCGCCCAACCGACGAAGGCCCGCGAATTCATCCTCCAAGGAGTCATGCGATGAACCCGAAAAACCTCCCCCGCTCCGTCACCTCCGAATTCAAACGGACTGTCCTTCCCCGCCTCCTGTTCGTCCTGCCGTTTGCCCTCAGCGCCGCGCTGCTCTGGTGGTCGCTGGACCGGATTAAACCCGTCATTCACGAGTCCGAGGAGCTCACGCGCCGCACGACCAAGCTGACGCAACAGATCGAAGAGATGGAGGCGCGCCGGGCGACGATCACTCGCGACCGGATTGAGGAGCGCTATTCGGCCGCCATGGGCCGGAACTTCGCCGGTCAAGACGCCGTCTCCGCTTGGCTGGAAGAACTTCGCGACCGGGCCATCACCTTGGCCCTCGACTTCAATCCGCGCTTCGGTGACGCCGAAAACCAAACCATCGCCAGCGAAAATCTCACCCTGATCCCCGTTACCCTTGAGGTGAAACCCGCCGCCGGCATCCAGTCCGGCCGGAACGCCTACCAACGGATCATGGAATTCAGCCACTTCGTGGCCAACCACCCCAAACGGGCCGACCTCCTCAAGCTAAACCTAACGGGCCAAAACGGCACGGCGGCTCGGGCCATCTTCCACCTCAACCTGTGGGGCCTCGCTCCAAAATCATGAAAAAAATCCTCAACAACCCCTACTTCATGGCCGGCTTGGTGGTCATTGCCATCGGCAGTGTCGGTTGGAATTCACGGAAGAGCCTCCAACGCTTACTCCGCCCTGTGAAGGCGGCGGTTCAACCCCAGCCCGATTCCGCGCTCCAACCCGCGGAAACAGCGTTGTTGCCCCTGCTGCCCACCGACGCAGTCAACACTTCGCCAGTCGGGCTGCGCAGCCTCAAACGTGACCTCGCCCTCGCCCGGATGTCCCACTGGATCGAAGCCCCGGACCGAGATCCCTTTGCCATCTTTCCAGCCTCCACGATTGCCCGGCCAGCGGCCGCCAAAGTCGCCCCCGTGCTCCAAGTGTCTGCCATTTGGCGTCAGTCCGGCCAACACCTCGCCGTCATCAACGGCCAAGTCGTCCGGGAAGGTGATCTCGCCTTTGATTGCACGATCGAACGGATCGAGAGCAGCGCTGTCTTCTTTCGCCACGCCGCGGGTGCCGAACGGGCCGAATTCCCCGCCT
>CAIJLV010000165.1 GCA_903821635.1 uncultured Verrucomicrobiota bacterium
CTTCGACCGTCAAAAAATTCTTCGTCGGGGGCACGACGACTTCACGGACAGCTTCCTGCAATTGCCGGTCCCAGACCGACGCGGCGGCGAGATGGAGGTTCGGGACGTGGCGTTCTTCGAGGGCTAGCTCAATGAGTTTGGTCGTGCCGAGCATCTGGAAGACTTGGACTTGATCCAGCGAGCCGCCTTCGACGGTGAATAGCACCTGCCGGCCGGATTCGGGGGCGACGAGCAGCACGGGCGCCTTTTGGCCGACGCGGAACGTGTCGGCGTCGACAATGAGTTCGAGGCCACCGGGATGATAGCCGAGTTCCCGCGTGTTGGCGGTGGTGGCCCAGACGGTCGCTTCGGCGGTGATGGGCGGCGCGTAGGTGAGAGTTGGGGGCGTGGCCCCGGCGAAGGGATTACCCGGACTGCTCCAGGCGAAGCGGTAGAAGCCTGCCTTCGCCGGTGTGAAGACGAGTTCGCCGACGCCATTGGGGGCGAGTGTGACGGTGTTTGTGGCGATAAATTCGTGTTCGTAACCGCTGAACTTGAGCGTCCAATCCTTCATGCCGGGCGCCGGTTTCGGCGGCCAGATCGCGGCTTGAGTGCGGGCGCGCTTGAGGTCGTCGCCCCTTACTTCTTGGCCGAAGCTGTCGAGCCAGATTTCCCACCAGTAATCGCGCGTAATCAGGACCGTTCCGGTGACTTGGAAGGGGTGGTCATTGGCATCTTTGGCCCTGAACTCGACGTGAACCGCGTCGCCGGGACGCGGGACGTTGTTCGCCGGGCGAGCGTTGACGGAGTAGCGTTGGTGCGTCACGCGGACGTTTCCATGGCCGACGATTTCGCGGCGTGACGCATCGGTGACGCGGGCCTCGACCCGGAACTCCAGATCGCCGGCGTTCGGATCAGTTTCCAGCGTGAGCGTCGCCCGGCCGGTGGTATCCGTGGTTAATTTTTCGCGGCGGATTTCTTGCGCGCCATAGTCGCCGCGCCAACGGGAGCCACCGCCGGCCTCGGAATCGAACAGCCAGGGAAAGTCGCGTGGCACGGGCCAGAACCACGAGAAGCTGGCCTGTCGCACGACGAGTTCGACCGTGGCGTTTGCCACCGGACCACCAAAGTAGTAGTCGGCTTGGACGGCGACTTCGACCGTTTCACCGAGGCGGAACGTCTTCTGTCGCGTGGTGCCGTCGGCGAGTTTTTCCTCGGGCAACTGCACCTTCACCTCGAACTCGGGCAGCTTGTATTCTTCCAACCGGAAGAGCGTGGCGGTGCCCAGGTGTTCGGCCGCCCGGTCGGCCAAAGCCAGGGTCAGGTGATATTCGCCGAGCGGACGGTTGGTCGGGACGCTCAATTCGCCCCAGGCGGAGCCAAAGGAGTTCAAGGTGACGACGCCGTTGGTGAGTTCGGCGCCTTGGGGATCGTTGATGCTGAATTTCACCTTGGCGCCGCTGGGGGTGCGGTAGGCGTCGTTGACGAACTGCCGCGCGGTGAACTTCCAGTGGACCGGGTCTCCGGGACGATACGCCGGTCGATCGGTGAAGGCGTAGAGCTGCCAACCCGCTGGGCGGCTGGACCAAGCTTGGGCCCAGCTCTGGCTGAAAGCTTGCCGGTCGCCCGTCCGGGCGGCCACGAAGAGGTCCCCGTGGCGGCCTTGGAGGTCGAATTGGGCGAGGCCGTTGGCATCGGTAAATTTATCGACGCTGAGCCATTGGGGTTGGTCCCCGCGGCCTTCCGGGTAGTAGTGCAGCCAGAGCTTGACCGGTGCCTCGGCGATGGGGCGGCCCGTGGTGGCGTCCACGAACCAGGCGAGCGTCGTCTTGCCGCTGGTCTTCAGCACGAGCGTGGCGTCGGAGACAAGGATCAATTCACGGGCGGCAAGTTCACCGGAGCGGGCTTCGAGCAGGTAGGCGCCCGTGGGCAATTTTTCAGGCAGCCGAATGGTTTTCGAACGCTGAAGGTGATCGCCGGGGTCGCCGGTGTCTTCCTGCCAGGAACGGACCGGTTGGGCGGAGCCGCGCTCGAGGTGTTGTAGCCATTGCTGGGAATTCCGCTGGGGATTCGTGAAACGAACGTCGCGGGTGAGGTCCACGGGGGTGACTGTGAACGCCACCGACTTGACGTTGCGGGTCTGGAGGAAGAATTGGTGCTCGGAACCGGGCAGGTAGATTTGGTCTTCGTGAACGTGCAGCGAGGGCGACGTGATTTCGCGAATGCGTTGCTGGGCGGCGGCGGTCCAGCGGCTTTGGCCGGCTTTAAATTCTTCAGTGAGTCGGCGGTAAATTTCTAGAGCCCGGGCGAGGTCAGGTTCCCGATTCCAGCCGCCCTGGGGCAGCACCACTAGCTTCCCGGCCTGTTCGAGCCACTGGCCGTAGCGGAACAGTGCGTCGTCATACCAATCGGTCGCCTTGCCAGGGGCGAGGGCGGCTTTGAAGTCATCCTCGACCAGTTGCTGGGTGGGGTCGGGTCCGCCGCCCAACTGCTGAAGGGTGACGGCCCGGGAGTAACGGGCGCGGGCGAGGTCGTTGGGATCGGCGGCGATGCGGACGCAATTGTTCAGGACGTCGAGCGGAACGGTGCCCCACTGCACCCGGGACCAGGGCCAATTGGCCTGCGGTTTTTGCCAACGCCAGACGAGGTTCAAATAGCGGCGGCGGGCGGCATCGAGATCAGCTTGGCCCGCCCACCAATCGAGCGCGAGCCGGTAGCGGGTGTGGACCCAGTCGGGGGTGTCACCGCGGCTCGCGTGCAGGTCGCCGAGCGATTGCTGGGCTTCGGCCCAGACGAGGTCCCGTTCCACGACCGCCGCGGATTGGGGCGCCAGCGTGTCCAGCGCCCGCAGACCTTCCTCGGCGGCTTCGTTGCGCAGTTGTTTGGCTTGGGCGCGCCAAAGCGTGTCCGCGAGCCGAAAGGCCAACCAGCGGCGGTCGGCGGCGGCCAGCGAGTTGGTGTCGGCACGCAAGTAAACGGCGCGAGCTTGGGCATAGGAGCCTTCCGCGAAGAGCCGCTCGCCTTCGGGCCGGATGGTGCTGAAGTCCGCGGCCGAAACCCGGCAGGCGAGCAGGATGATCCAGAAGGACCACAGGAAGCGGGGCGTAATCATGGGTAGGCGGAGGTTGGACCGGGAATATGGAGGCACGTTCAGGGGCGCTTGCCGAGGCGTAAGGCGCCCCGGCAAGAGCACGACGTCCGGGGCGGGGATTTCTTAGGCGGAATCGGCGCGTGCGGAAACTACGGCGCGCGGCGGCGAGAAGAATGCGTGGGCTCCAGCGAAACCACCGCTCAAAGCTGCGCCTCGTTTCGCGGGCGGCGGTGGCGGCATCGGGCAGGGGGAGCACTTCGGCGGAAACGTATCCTTGGTAGCCGATTTCCCGGAGTGTCGCGGCAATGGGCGCGAAGTCGGTGTGGCCGAGGCCGAGGGCCCGGCGATTCGAGTCGGCCAAGTGAACGTGCCCGAGCTTGGGGCCGGCGAGGCGGAGTGCGGCGGGGAGGTCGGCTTCCTCCAGATTCATGTGAAACAGGTCGCAGAGCAGTTGCACGTTCTTGGTTTGTAGTGTTTCCAAGAAGGCTAGGGCCTCGGCGACGGTGTTGAAGAGGTTCGACTCGTAGCGGTTCAACGGTTCGAGCAGCAGGGGTGTCTCCAGCGCGTGCGCCCGGGGGCCGAGTTGGTCGAGTTCTTCCTTCAGCCAAGCGAGCGCTTGTTCCCGGGAGACGTCGCGCCCCCAGCGTCCCTGCATGGAACCAATGATGGCCGGCGCGCCAAAGCCGCCGGCGAAATCAATAATCGCGCCGATGAAGTCGCGGGCACAGATGCGGACGTGGGGATCGGGATCGGTGAGGGTGAGCTGGCGGCGAACCCAGCCGGCGCCGGTGCCCATCGCCGCGAGCTGGAGGTCGTGCTGTCGGAGCAAACCGCGCAGGGCCATGCCGTCGAGATCATCGGCGTGCGGTGGGAAGATTTCCACGGCGTCGAAACCGTATTCCTTGGCTTGGGCGAGGCTGGCTGCGAGTCCGTCGTGGAAGACGAACGGACCAGAGCGAGACTCAGGCACGAGGCAAACGGTAATGGCGGAGCGGATCATTTTCCGATCAGGGCACTGCATGGGGGCGATGGGGGAGCTCTACCAAACAGGCGTCAGAGGATTTCAAAAATACCGTCGAAATTTTCCGGCCAGATCACGGTGTAGTCTTCCCCGTCAGTCTCCCGATACGCGGCGAGCATCGTGTCGAGCAAGCCGTGGGCGCTGAGCACTTTTTTGACGCTTTTGAAGGCCTTTTTCGGATGGTCGGTGAGGATCAGAAGGTTGGTCTGCCGGTCGCCCACTTCGTGGCCGTCGATTTCTCCAACTTCTCCCAACTCTTCAATCAACAGGTCCTCCAATTCTTCGAGGGTTTTGACAAACTCTTCGGAGTCTTCGGGAAACTGGAGGACGAGCACGAATTCCATGGTGTGTAGGGTGCGGGGGTTAAATTACTTCAACTTCTCGGGATTGAGCGGCTGTAAATCCTTGGGCAGGAACTTGCCGTCGCGACGGATGCATTCGCCGTCGAACCAGACTTCGCCGCCGCCCCATTCGGGCCGTTGGATGAGCACCATGTCCCAGTGGACGGCGGAGCGGTTGCCATTGTCGCAATCCTCATAGGCCTGTCCGGGAGTGAAGTGCAGCGAGCCGGCGATCTTTTCGTCGAAGAGGATATCGCACATTGGATTCAGGATGTGGGGATTGAAGCCGAGGCTGAACTCGCCAATGAAGCGGGCGCCGGCGTCGGTATCGAGGATCTCGTTGAGCTTCCGCTCGTTCGAGCCGTTGGCTTTGACGATTTTCCCGTCTTTGAACTCGAGCCGAATGTTCTCGAACTTGGTGCCGGCATAGATCGTGGGCGTGTTAAACTGGATCGCGCCATTGACGGAGTTTTTTACCGGGCAGGAGAAAACTTCGCCGTCGGGAATGTTGCGGGTTCCCTCGCAAGGCTTGGCCCCGATGTTTTTGATGCTGAAGCGGAGATCGGTGCCCGGCGCGAGGATATGGACTTGGTCGGCGGCCGCCATGCGTTTGGTCAGCGGGGCCATCGCCTTGGCCATCTTCCGGTAATCCATGGTGCAGACGTCGAAGTAGAAATTCTCGAACGCTTCGGTGCTCATGTTGGCGGCTTGGGCCATGGAGGGCGTGGGCCAGCGGAGGACGCACCACTTGGTCTGGTTGACGCGGTAGTCGAGGACGGGGCGCAGCGTCTTGGCGTAAAGTTGCAGCTTGTCACTCGGCACGTCGCTGGATTCGGAAGCGTTGTGGGCTCCGCGGATGGCGATGTAGGCCTGCACCTTTTTCATGCGGGCCAGTTCGATGCCTTTGACCAAGCCGGCGTGCTTGGCGTCCGTGCCGAGGAGCAATTCTCGACTGACCCGGGAATGGCGGCATTCGACCAATGGGGTCGCTTGGACAGCCCGGGCCGCCCGGATGAGGGCGACGGTCATCTCGTCGGGCACATCGATCATGTCGAGCAGGATGTGGTCACCCTTTTGCAGGTCGCTGGAATAGTTGATGAGCAGGTCGGCGAGTTTTGCGTAGCGCGGATCAGCCATAGTTCAGGGGGGTGATCTTAGGGATGGAAGCCCGGTGGGTCTAGCGGGCAATCCTTGGCCCCGCACTGGCCTCGTTTTGGGCTAGCGCGGCTTCAATTGGTTTTTCAGGGCGGTTCGGCGACTTTCCCAATCGTTCCAGTCGGTTTGCCATCGGGCACCGGAGAATCGCTCCTTGGCCTGCGGCCAAATCAAGTCTGCTTGCGCGAGATAGCGGGCCGCCGCCTCGGGTTCTTTCCAGCGCAGGCACGCCTCGGCCAGCGCTAGGGCGTGCTCAGGATACAACGGTGCCAAGCGGAGAGCGTTCTCCCGATGTTTCCTCGCTTTTTCGTGGCTGCCGACGCTTACCGGCCAACCCGGTGCATCCAAGTAAAGATAGCCGAGGGAACGATCCGGCCCAGCGTCGCTGAAAGTTTCATCCAGCTTCCGGGCGTTGAGCAAATGCGTCTCCATTTCGCGGACCAGCTTGAGCGCACTCATGCCGCGGGTGCTGGCCAATTGGCCCAGATTCAAGGCTAAGTAATACTCTAGGCCGGCGGCCGCCGAATGCTGCTTCAGTGCTTGGCGAGCCGTTGCGATCCCTTCTTCCGCAAACCTCGCGCGGTGGGCGGTGTTGGTGGCGGCCCACGACGCTTCGAAACAGACTTGGGCGAGTTGGATGGCGGCCGTGACGTCGTTGGACTGGGCGCTGAAGGTGGCCCGAGCCAACGGCAAACGCTCGGTCGCGGTTGGCCAGTTGGTCCCTGAATCCGCGCCCCAGACGGCGTGGGCGAACAGTAAAACGAACCCAACCAGCCCTCGGTTGCACCGACGGCCAGCGAGGAATCCTCGAATAACAAGAAAATGGTCTTGCCCACTCATCTCGAACGTCACTATACCGCTGTGGTCTGTCACTGACAGTAATGGTTTCCACTACGCTTCAACTTCAAACGGAGAGGGTCGCTTGAGCCGTCCATTTCCCTCTCGTCACGCCCCCCCTCAACCGCTGCACCGGATCAACGGCAAGATCCGAGCACGCGACGTCCGTGTCATCGGTCCAGATGGCCAGCAAGTCGGAGTCATTCCGCTTGGTCAGGCAATCGTAATGGCGCAAAACGCAGGGCTCGATCTCGTTGAGATCGCCGCCGCTGCGATGCCTCCGGTGTGTCGAATCGTGGACTATGGCAAGTTCAAGTATGAACTTTCCAAGAAGGAGAAGGATGGCAAAAAACATCATCACTCCAACGAGGTCAAAGAGATCCAGTTGTCACCGACGATTGATCCCCATGACTTGGGGATTAAATTAGATCATGCCGTCGGGTTCCTCTGCGAGGACATGAAGGTCAAAATTTCGTTGCGCTTCCGGGGGCGGCAAATGGCGCATACGGAAGTCGGCATGGGCGTAGTGCAGAAATTTCTCAAGGATATCGCCCCGTGGGGACACCCCGACAATAATCCCAAGCTGATCGGCCGGTCGATCAACGTGATGATTAGTCCAATTCCGAAGCAAAAACGGGCCAAAAACCCGAAGGGCGAATCGGAATCTCCCGCCAAGGTTGCCCCAGCCGAGGTGAAGCCGGCGGGTTCGGTGGTCAAAGTCGAACGGGTGGCAACTAATGCAGCGGAGAATCCGGCCGGTTTGGGTGGTGCTGCCTTCGAGGGCATTGAACTCTCGCCGCCGCCGCCGGCTGAGTAAGTCGATTGTTTGATTTCTAGCGACGAAGCCACACCGTTCGGTGTGGCTTTTCTTTTCCCCCGCCCAATTACCTCTGGGTTGGTTGGCTGGTGAATTGGCCGAGTGCCCGTGCCGGAATTGGACTGCGGATCAGTGGTGCCGCGGTGGCTTGAATCGCCGCGGTGGCTACGTGCAAAAGGACCGTGAAATTTCTGCTGCTGGCTCCCGGCTTGGAATTGCCCTTGGTTCGGTTGGGTGAGCCGGTGCCGAGGGCGCGTGAGAGTCGTGGAGCCCGGACAGGAACAAGACGCAGGGGATGCTATCCATGCGGGATGACGAAGCCTTCAGACGCTTGGCGGTCCTCTAGGCCGAAAACCGCCGGCTGCCGCGGGAGCTGCAACGCGTGAGCGCGCAGCGGCTATGCCGCGCTGGGGCGGTTGGACGCCCAGCCGGCGGTCGCCTCGGGGCCGCTTCCGGGTGAGCTCAGCCAGCCCGACGTCGCGCGCTACCGTTTCGCGATTTCGGACCGGGAACCTGACTGTGATTTGATCGAGCAAGGTTGGCTGGATCTGGCGAAACCGGTGCGGGTGAAAGCGCTGCTGTGAGCGCGCCTAGCGGCGGGCATAGAGCCGGGCGAGTTCCTCCGGCGCGGCGCCGAGGTGCCAGCGGAGGTTCACGGCGCACATGCGCCAGTAAGTCCGCAGCACGCCGCGTTCGCGGAAGCGGCGCGCTGACGTGGTGACCGTAGCGTCGGCGAGGGCCAGGCGGCCTTCGCGGCGCAGGGCGCGGCAGAGCAGGTGTTCCTCCATCAGCGGCACGTCGGGCACGCCGCCAATCCGCTCTAGGACTTCGCGACGGACGAAGAGGGCCTGGTCCGCGTAGGCGAACTGGAGGCAGCGCATCCGCAGGCGACAGCGGAGTTCGGAACCCGCCATCAGCCAGTGCGGGTCGCGGAAGGCCTTGCGGAAGGCTCCGCCCACGACGGCGGGATCGGCGAGCGCATTGGCAATGGCGTCACCGGCATGCTCGGGCAGCCAGGTGTCGGCGTGGAGGAACAGCAGGACGTCGCCGGTGGCAAGCTGGGCGCCGCGGCGAAGCTGGCCGCCCCGTCCGCGCGGACCGGTGAGGAAGCGCGCGCCGGCCTGCCGTGCAATCGCCTCGGTGGCGTCGGTGCTGCCGCCGTCGGAGACGATGATTTCTGTGACCTCCGGAACCTGCCGTAGCCGCCGGAGGGTTTCCTGCAACTCCGCCGCTTCGTTCAGCGCGGGGATGACCACCGACAACGTTGGATTGGGAACAGGCATTAGACCTTAGTTCATCAAGCCAAGTTGCTGGTGATGACTACGGTTTATTCAGGTTTTGCCAGACCGCTCATATAGCGCTTTGGCACATCCAGAAGAATCAAGCGAACGGGTTCTGGAAAGCAGGCCGCTGAACACCACTGAGATTGTCACCAGGGATAGCCAGACACCCCACAAGCCTGCGTCATTCCATCCTGTCTTAATGGTGTCCGGTTCTGACATGGATCGGTTCGTGACGATATGCGGAACCGAGACAGGATTGTGAATCCAGTTGCCAGGACTGAAGAACCCCAGTCCCGTCGAGTCAGTGCAGTCATAAAGGCGTCCCGCGACGGCGGTTTCCCACAGCAACGATGAGGAACCAAGGCAAAGCAGTAGCGATAGGCCAAACTGTGACGCTATTCGCCCTATTGGCGTCTTCATCGAGTTTTCGACTCCTCAAAATGGGATGTGTTCGAGCGTCGCTCGGACAGGATCCACAGGCCTAGAACTTCACCAGCTTCTCCAGCTCGCGCACGCGGCCGGCGATCTCGGCCTTGGTCGCCTTGGTCGTGCGGGCGAGGCCGAAGCCTTCGCAGCAGAACGACGCCACGACGGCGCCATGGACGATGGCGCGGCGCAGGTGGCCGTCCACGGAACCGCCCTTCTGCGCGGCAAGGTAACCGATCAGGCCGCCGACGAAGGAATCGCCCGCGCCGGTCGGGTCCACGACCTTCTTGAGCGGATAGGCTGGGGCAACGAACAGGCCCTTCGGCCCGGACAACAGGGAGCCGTGCTCGCCCTTCTTGATGATGACGTAGCGCGGTCCCAGCTTGTGGATCTTGGCGAGCGCGGCGGGGACGTTGTCTTCCTTCACCAATTGGCGGGCCTCGCCGTCGTTCAGCACGAGGCAGTCCACGCGCTTGAGCAGGCGGAGCAGGTCGGGCAGGGCGATGTTCATCCAGAGGTCCATCGTGTCGGCGATGACGAACTTGGCCTTGGAAATCTGGTCGAGGACGGTGTGCTGGACGGCCGGGGAGATGTTGGCGAGGAGGACGTAGGGCGTGGTCTCGTAGTCGCCGGGCAGCTTGGGCGACCAACCGTCGATGACGCCGAGGACGGTGTTCAGCGTGCGGCGGTTGTTCATGTTCACCTCGTATTCGCCGGACCAGTGAAAGGTTTGGCCGGCCTTCACCTTTTCCAGCCCCTTCAGGCAGACGCCGTGCTTCTCGTAGAGTTTGACGTATTTGGCGGGGAAATCGCCGCCGACGACACCGACGAGCTTGGTCGGGGCAAAGAAGCTGGCCGCGACGGCGGCGTGGCTGGCCGAACCGCCGAGCAGGCGCGGGTTTTCGGACTTGGGAGTCTTGATGGAATCTAGGGCGGTGGTGCCGACGACGAGAACGCTCATGAGTGGAAGGAAACTTTTGATGACTGAAGCGGCCGCCATAGCGCCCGCAAACGCGGTGAGGTTAGCGAAACGCGGGTGCCCGGTGAAAGGGGAGATTGTCCGACGCTCGTGGGCTCGGTTGGGCACGTGACCGCGCGCTGGGATGCCCGGATCGCGCCCCCGCCGCCGGCGGATGGGTTGGTCGCACGAAATAGAGCGTCGGGTTCTCTGCGTCTTGCCTCTATCCGCAGCCTTCCTAACTTTGCGCCCATGGACGTTTTGCACGCGCCTTGGCGCATTGACTACATTCTCGCGCCGAAGAATCCCGCTGGGGCAGGGGAGGCGTCCTTGTTTACCGCCATCGGCCAGAGCAATGACGACGTGGAAAACTACGTCGTGGCCCGGGGGCGCTTCGCCTACACGGTGCTCAATACGTATCCCTATAATGGCGGGCACTTGATGGTGGTGCCTTACCGCCAGGTGGCGAACCTCGACGAATTGACCGACGACGAGTCGCTGGAGTTGATGCAGCACACCCGCCGCTGTGTGCAGGCCTTGCGGCGGGTGATGAGGCCGCAAGGCTTCAACATCGGCTTCAACCTCGGCAAATGCGCCGGCGCTGGCATCATTGAGCACCTGCACCTGCACATCGTGCCGCGCTGGGATGGGGACACCAACTTCATGCCCGTGATTGCGAACTCCCGCGTGGTGCCTGAAGCGTTGAAGGAAACTGCGGCAAAGCTTCGGGCAGTGTTGGCCGAGCTAGGCGTCTGAAAATTGTGAAAGCATGTCTACAGCCTCGGGGGTGACCGTCCCCCCGAGGCGACGTTGAACCCGCCCCAATGCCGCTCCAATTCTTCCCCTGACTCATTTTCTCCATGATCTCCGAGACAATCCATTTTGAATCCGCCCGGGTAGCCCAATCCCTCTACGCCAATGACGAAAAGAACCTTCGCACGCTCGAAGCCGAGTTGGGGCTTAAAATCACCAGTCGCGACGGGTGGATTAAATTCGACGGCCCGGCCCCCGCCGTTGAGCAGGCCAAACGCCTGTTCCAAACGCTCGAACGCAACCTGCGCGAGGGTGGGTCGGGGCGCCGGGGCGAATTCAACTACGCCTTGGCGGTGCTCAAGCACGACGGCGCCGACGCGCTCGACAGTTTGTTTGAACATCGCGTGCAAACCCACGCCAAGAAAGGCTCCGTAAGTCCCAAGACCGTGGGGCAGCAACGTTACCTGAAGGCGATTGCCGAGCACGACGTCACGTTTGGGATTGGCCCGGCCGGCACCGGCAAGACTTACCTAGCCATGGCGATGGCCACGGCCGCGCTCAAGGATGGCAAGGTCGGCCGGATCATCCTCACCCGCCCAGCCGTCGAGGCGGGCGAGGCGTTGGGCTTTCTCCCGGGCGATCTGTTGCAAAAGCTCGATCCGTATCTCCGGCCGCTTTATGACGCCCTGCATGACATGATGCCCCCCGAGGAAATTCAGCGGGCGATGGAACGCGGCGTCATCGAGATCGCACCGCTGGCTTACATGCGCGGCCGGACGCTCAATCAAGCGTTCATCGTGCTTGATGAGGCGCAGAACACGACGCCCGAGCAGATGCTGATGTTCCTGACCCGGCTTGGGTTCGGTAGCAAAGCGGTGATCACCGGTGACCCCACGCAGATCGATTTGCCGGCGGCGAAACGATCCGGACTCGTCGAGGCAGTGCAGACGTTGACGAAGGTCGAGGGCGTGGAGATCTGTCGCTTTGAAAAACGAGATGTCGTCCGCCACCCGTTGGTCCAACGCATCGTGAGCGCCTACGAACAGCACCGGGGTAAACAGGCGGGTCAGTTATGAGCGAAACCAACCTCGTCATTACGAACCGCCAGCGCGACCGCAAGGTGGACACGCAGCGGGTGCGCGCCGTGGCCGTGGCGGTCTTGGCGGAGGCGGGGCAGGGGGCAGAACTCGGCATCCACCTCGTGTCGGCGAAACGGTCGGCGGAGGTGAACTGGCAGTTCCTCCAACATGAGGGGCCGACGGACATCATCACGTTCGACCACGGCAGCACGCCGGAGCGGCTGTTTGGCGAGATGTTCATCTGCGTGCCCGAGGCGGTCCGGCAGGCGGAGGAATTCGGCACGACCTGGGAAGCCGAACTGCTGCGTTACGTGATCCACGGAATCCTGCACCTGCGCGGCTACGACGACCTGGAGCCAGCCAAGCGTCGCGTGATGAAGCGGGAAGAGAATCGGTTGGTGCGGAAGCTGGTGGGGAACCGGGAAGGCAGGCGGACATGAAACAGATCAGGCCATGGATCAAGGCTGGTTTGATGGCGATTGCGGTGTTGTTCGCGATCTTGGTGGGATTGATCATTTACGCCCGCTCGCTACCCCCGATGCATCAGCATTGCATCAAAGCGGCGGGCTCTGCGTTGCGGATGTATGCGGCTGATCATGGTGGCATATATCCGGTCCATACGAATGGGTTTGGTGATGCCCTGATGCTACTGGTGGTTGGCGAATATGACAATGGCCACACCTTGGTGGGCGTGGATGACGATGGATCCCTTTTGCGATTCGCGTCTACGAACAAGACAGATGTTCCTGAAGAGCTTTGCACCCGTATTTATGTTCAAGGGCTGTCAGAATCGGACAATCCAGAGATCGCAATCCTCTTCGACAGATTTTCAGTTCGAGGGGGAGACCATCGGCGCGGCATTGGCCCTTACTTGAGGGAAGTGCTTATGGCCGACGGGTTCATGCGGAATATCGGCCATGATCGCTGGCCCGCCTTCGCTAGCAACCAAGTCGAGTTGTTGGTCCAGTTCGGTCTCCCGCGCGCGACGGCCGAGGACTACTATCGACCCACGCTGGATCCCAACGCCAAGCGATGAAGGCACTCGGCTACAGTTTGCCGACTGACGATGACGGCGTGCTGAGCCGCACTTTGCAGCAGCTAGGCGAGGGGCAGCTCACGGCGGGAGCAGTGAACTCGAACTCCGCTGCTCAAGGCCAACGGCCTGAGCCATCACAGCCCGGGGCAACGCCCCGGGTAACCAGAGGTGCGGCGACACGCCCTGAAGGGGCGAAACATACGAACCGGCGAGGTTTGTATCGCCCTTTCAGGGCTTCGTCCTTCTTCGGGCCGGAACCCAGGGCGTTGCACTGGGCTGAAATGGGCCGTCCCTTCGGGGCTTCAACGTCGGAAAACGAATCATGACCGACGAGCGCGCCAGCGGGATCATCCTCCGGACGCGTCCGCTCACGGACACCAGCCTGATCGTGCATTGGCTCACGCCGGAGCTGGGCCGGATCGCGACGGTCGCGAAGGGCGCCCGCAAGCCGAAGTCGTCGTTCTACGGCAAGCTGGACCTGTTCTTCGAGGCCGACTTCAGCTTTGCCCGGAGCCGGCGATCGGAGTTGCACACGCTCCGCGAGGTCGGCGTGCGCGATATGCACAACGGCCTGCGGACCGACTTTGGATACGTAACCCAGGCCAGCTACGCGGTCGCCTTCGTCGAGCAGGTCACCGAAACCGAGACGCCCCTGCCGGAAGTGCACGAACTCCTGACCGGCTTCCTCGCGCACCTGCCGAAACAGCCGCCGCAACCGCGGAGCCTCTTTGCCTTTGAGCTGAAACTGCTCGGTTTGCAGGGGCTGGAACCGGACTTGGAAAACACCACCTTCAGTCCCGCCGCCAAGCGGTTGATCCAAGCGCTGACGCAGCTCGACTGGCCAGAACTGCCCGCCTTGCGGGCCTCCGGGGCGGAGGTTCAGGCGGTGCGACAGTTCCTGCATGGGTTTATCATCTATCACTGCCAGTCCTTGCCCAAGGGCCGGGCGGCGGCGTTGACGGGTGGATAGCGGAGTGGAGCAAGGCCCGTTTCTTGGAGGGATCACGTCACCGTGGCGCTGAGCCTGAGCTGGGTGGAACAGTAAGGCCGCCAAGCTTGCTCCCGACGAGGCATCTTCTTAGTTTCAACCCCATGCAATTGAACGCGGAACAGCAGACGATCGCCCGCCAGTGGATCGCCGAGGGGATGAAGCTTGCGGATTTTCAAAAGCGATTGGAGACCGATTTCGGGATGCGGATCACCTACATGGAGACGCGGCTCATGGTGGATGATCTCAAGGTGATGCCCAAGGATCCTGAACCGCCAAAAAAGGAAGAGCCGAAGCCGGAGGCGGCGCAAGCGCCCGTCGTTCCCGCTGAGGCCGAGCCAGTGCCGGGCGTCGCGGGTGTAAAGATGAGTGTGGACGCGCTGACTCGCCCGGGAACGATGGTCAGTGGCCGGGTGACGTTCAGCGATGGCCAGGGCGGCACTTGGTATGTCGATCAATACGGCCGGCCGGGTCTGGCACCGGACACCAAAGGCTACCGGCCGTCGCAGGCCGACGTGCAGGAGTTTCAGGTCGCGCTGGAAAAAGAGCTGATGAAACTCGGCATGTAAGCCGTAGCTTTCCGCTCATCGAGTGGGCGCGTTGAGTTCGTGCTGCACCACGGCCAGCAAGGCGGTGGCGGCAGTTTCCACCCGTAAAACCAAGGGGCCAAGGGTCAGTGACTTGGCTCCGGCGATACGGAAGGTAGCGTATTCGGCCGGGCTGAAATCGCCTTCCGGGCCCACGGCGATTCCGACGGACCGGGGGGCGCGGTGGTGGGCGGCTTTGAACGCTTCAAAGTGTGCCCGCGGATGTTGGGGCGCGTCGTGCAGGGAGGCGATCAGCAATAGCTCAAACTGCTCCCGCTGGGTCGCCCAAGCGGTCAGCGACACCGGGGTTTCCACTGTCAGCCGCCACGGATTGCCAGATTGTTTGAGGGCTTCATCGGCGATCGTCTGCCATTTGGCGCGTTTACTCTCGGCATCGTCGGGCCGGCTGACACTCCGGTCAGCGAGCAGCGGCACGATTCGCCGGCACCCCAGCTCGACGGCTCGGTGAATCAGCCCATCCATCGCGGCGTTTTTGGCGATGGCCTGAAGCAGAGTGAGCTCGGTCGCCGGAGCTGGGTGCCGGCGTTGCTCGACGAGTTGTAATCGCACCTCACGCTTATCCACGTGGGTGACCCGGGCGAGCAATTCCGCGCCGTGCCCATCCAGCAGGGTCACTTGCTCACCTGTTTGCACCCGAACCACCCGCGTAGCGTGATGCGCCTCATCACCCGAAAGCGTAAGTGCGTCCGGGTGACAAGGTGAGGGCGGAATAAGGAAACGATGCATCGAAGCCGGAACGGGCCGTTCGGGACCGCGTGCGAATTTTAGCAGCGGTCTAGTCCCGCAGGAAACTCTTCACCCGATTGAAGAAGCTCTTAGACTGAGGATTGACGTCCTCATCACACAATTTGGCGAATTCCTCCAGCTTGGCGCGTTGGGCGGAATTGAGCTTCGTCGGGACTTCCACGGTCACTTTGACCAGCAAATCACCGGTGCCATGCCCTTGGAGACTCTTGACCCCGCGGCCCTTCAGGCGGAACTGGGCGCCAGCCTGGGTGCCGGCGGGAACCACGATGCGGGCCTTACCCGTGAGGGTGGGCACATCGAGCTCCGCGCCCAAGGCGGCTTGGGTGAAAGAGATGGGAACTTCGCAGAACAGATGATCTTCATCGCGTTTGAAGACGTCGTGTTCTGCGACGTGCAGGATAACGTAGAGATCGCCTGCGGGGCCGCCTCGATGACCCGCCTCGCCATTGCCGGTGGAGCGCAGGCGGGTGCCTGTATCCACGCCGGCCGGGATGCGGAGTTTGATGGTGGATGGTTTGTTGGTGCGTCCTTCACCGCGGCAGGATTTACAGGGCTTTTCCAGCACTTCGCCTGAGCCTTCGCAACGAGGACAGGCTTGTTGGATGCTGAAAATGCCTCGCGACATGATGACACGGCCACGCCCGGCGCATTGCAGGCAGCGGATCCGTTTGGTGCCCTTTTCCGCCCCCGAACCGCCGCAAGCTTGGCAGGCGGCTGGTTTGCTGACGGTGATTTCCTTTTCCACGCCCGCAACGGCCTCTTCGAGCGTGATCTCCATGTCGTAGCGCAGATCAGAGCCGCGCGCCGGGCCAGTGGGATCGCGGTCTTCACCACCCATCCCGAAAAACTGCTCGAAGATGGAGCCGAGATCGCCGCCGCCGAAGGCTTGTCGGAAGATGTCGTTCGGGTCATGGAAGCCACCTCCACGGCCGGCCGCCGCACCGCCGGCGCGGGCGCGGGGGTCGAACGCGGCGTGGCCGTATTGGTCGTAGGCGGCCCGTTTCTGCGGGTCACTCAGCGCTTCGTAGGCTTCACCGAGTTCCTTGAATTGTTCTTCGGCGGCCTTGTCGCCCGGGTTCTTGTCCGGGTGATATTTTACAGCGAGTTTGCGGTAAGCCTTCTTCAGGTCATCCGCCGCGATAGTGCGTTCGACTTCGAGCACCTCGTAATAACAGCGCTTGGTGGATGCCATGTTCAGACCGGGGTGGCGGCGGGTTTCTTGGCGACCACGACGCTGGCTGGCCGGAGCAGGCGATCCTTGAGCCGATAGCCCTTGCGTAGCTGTTGGACGACTTGGCCTTCCGGGACGTCGGTGGTTTCCTGCTGGGACACCGCTTCATGCACTGCGGGATCAAAGGGCTGTCCCAATGCATCCAGCGCTTCCACGCCCTGATCCGAAAAGAGTTGGCGCAGTTGGGTGTGAATCATAGTGACGCCTACCTTGAGAGTTTCGACGGAGACGTTGGGTTGGCTGGTGGCGGCCAAGGCCATATCAAAATTGTCCAAAACTGGTAGCAATCGTTCGAGCATCGTCTCCGTGGCGGCCCGGCGGGTTTCGTCGCGTTCGCGAGCGGCGCGTTTTTTAAAATTGTCGAAGTCGGCCGTTAAGCGGAGCAAGCGTTCGAAGTGTTCGGTGCCTTGGGCCGCCTTCTGCTGAAGTTCAGCAATTTGTTCGGGGGTGAGAGGGGCGGTATCCGGGCTGGGCGCGGTTTCGCCTGGCTGGACAGTGGTGGGATCGTTCTGCGCGTCGCTCATGGTCTTTAATTCGGCAAAAAGTGACCGGGAAACTAGAAGGCGCTCGGTGATCGGGCAATAGCGGCATCAACGCGTCCAAGCATTCACTTTGCACCGCCGCTGGACCCGCTATCGTGCCGCTCCATGACTTCGCTTTCGACTGTCACGCTGACCCGCGATTGCAACGCTGTGCAGATTCCCGCCGGCCACACCGTCACCCTGCCGGCGGGATCAGAGGTGGATGTCACCCAGACTTTGGGGGGCACCTACACTGTGCATGCATCCGGCGGCTTGTTCCGAATTTCCGGCCAAGATGCCGACGCTTTGGGGCTTCAGCCAGAGGCAATCCCGGCACCGCCAGCAGCCAATGGCGATTTGGTGAGTGAGCCGATGGTGTGGGAAACGCTGCGCTCGTGCTACGACCCGGAAATTCCCGTCAACATCGTCGACCTCGGGTTGGTTTACGACATGGGCATCGACGATCTGCCCGGCGGCAACAAGAAGGTGTTTGTAAAAATGACACTCACGGCGCCCGGGTGTGGCATGGGAGCGACCATTGCCGGCGACGCGCAGCAAAAAATACTCATGCTGCCGGGAGTTGAAGATGCCAGCGTTGAAATCGTTTGGGATCCGCCTTGGCACCAGAGCATGATCACGCCAGAGGGACGCCGGTTACTGGGCATCGAGTAAGCCCTGCCTCGGTGATCACTGTGGCGCCGCAAATTTCGCCCGAAGGTGTTCGACGCGTTTTCGATTCACGCCGAGGTCGGAATAGCCCACGCGGGAAGCTGAACGGACATGAATTCGTTGGGCTGCCGGTTCGAGGCTGAATTCAATATCGTCCACAAACCGGAAGATTCGACTCCGAAACTCCGCCCGCAAATAACCCGGAGTGGAGGCAATAATTCGCGTCCGCGGTTCCGCCTCGATGAGCGCTATAAGGCGGTTCAAGGCGTCGGTTTCGCTACCGGTGAAGGTGAAGGGATCGATCTGGTGGGCCGGATCAGGGTCTTGGCTGCAAACGCAATTGGGCGCCGCAGGGCAGGGGAGAAGGCGTCCGCTTTGGACGCCGAGGATGGGTGGTTGGCTCATACGGCATCCAATCAAAGTGGCCAGCAACCCCAAGAGGAGGACGGTGGACCCAATGCGTGAACGATTCACGCCGGCAGCGTAGCTTGGAATGGGGTGGGCGCACAGGGTGATCACCTTGTGTTTCGTTCGACGAGAAAGGTCGGGCTTGCGGTGTAGGTTTACGTGTGTCAACTTTCTCTTGTCTCCAGAATTGTTTATCAGCCGGCTGTTTTCGGCCTCAACGTTTGACATTCGTTCTTCACGTTCATTAACTCTCGCGCACTCGTTCCCCGGCGCCCAAATTTTGGTGCGGCGCGGCGAGTGGATTGGATCGAAATTGTGGCAGCAAAAGACGATTATCTGATTGATACCATGCTCGATTTGGGTCTTTTGACCCACGAGCAAGTCGACGCTGGGCGGGCCGAAGCCGAAGCCAACGGCGAAGGCGTGCTCGACACGATTGTTAAGGGTGGATCCCTTGACCCGGGTATGGTGACGATGGCCAAGGCGACCTACTTCGGCGTTGAGGCTGTTAGCCTCAGCGAGTTGCAGTTGGGCGACAGCGTAATCGGCCTCATCCCTCGCCATGTAGCCAAGCGCTTTAACGCTGTCCCGGTTGGGGAGAGTGATTCAGGCGCAGTCATCGTGGCCTTGGCCGATCCCTCGGACATCGATGCCGTGGACGGTTTGCGGCACGCGCTCAATAAGGAAATCGAACTGCGCGTCACGAGTGGACAGGAAATTGAATCTTCGATTGGGCGCTATTACGGCGGATCAGGCCGTGATGATGGCGGGATAGCCCAAATGATTCAGGATATCACCGAGGGTGAAGTCGAAGTCACTGCCATGAAGGGTGACGTTGGCTCGGACAAAGAAGAAGTCGAAGCGGATGCGCCGATCATCCGGTTGGTCAATCAGCTCATTGTCGACGCGTTCAAGAAGCGGTCTTCCGATCTTCACCTCGAACCGCTGGCGAAACGGTTCCGCCTTCGGTTTCGAATTGATGGCGTGTGCGTGGAGCAATCGGATCTGCCGAAACGCCTGCAAGCCCCGATTATCGCTCGCCTGAAGATCCAAGCGGGCATGTCGATCGCTGAGAAACGGATTCCCCAAGACGGCCGGATCCAGACCAATGTGGGCGGTAAAACCATTGACCTCCGGGTTAACTGCCTACCGACCCAGCACGGCGAGTCGATCGTTATGCGTATTCTCGACATGTCCGGACTGAAATTGTGCTTGGCTGAGTTGGGTTTCTTTGCCGATGACCAAGCCACTTTTGAACGGTTGGTGGGGCTGCCCGACGGTATTTTGTTGGTCACCGGACCCACCGGCTCTGGCAAAACGACCACGCTGTATTCCTGTCTCAATTACATCAACCGGCCGGACCGGAAGATCATCACGGTCGAAGACCCGGTGGAATACATGTTGGCGGGTATCAATCAGGTTCAGGTGCATGAGCACATTGGGTTTACCTTTGCTTCTGCGTTGCGCTCGATGCTCCGGCAGGCACCCAACGTGGTCATGTTGGGTGAAATTCGCGATTTGGAAACAGCTTCCATCGCAATCAACGCCTCGCTCACCGGCCATTTGGTATTTTCGACGTTGCATACGAATGACGCGCCGAGTGCTGTTTCTCGTTTGATCGACATTGGGGTGAAGCCGTTCTTGGTGGCTTCCTCGGCCCGTTGCCTGATGGCTCAGCGTCTCGTCCGTAAAATCTGCAAACACTGCATCGGCCCGACGACCCTGTCGGAGTCGGATTGCCAAGCCTTGGGGATTACTCCCGAGATGCTCGCGCAGGCGACTCCCAAAAAAGGTCGAGGATGTCCGGAATGCAACCGCACAGGGCACCGCGGACGGTTCGGTATTTTTGAAATTTTCAACATCAACGATGAAGCCCGGCGCCTCATTTTTGACAAGGTTCCGTCGAATGTCCTTCGCAACAAGGCGCGGGAAATGGGTATGCGCACTTTGCGCGAGGATGGCACTCGGAAGGTGTTGACTGGTTTGACTACCGCCGAAGAGGTCATCCGAGCCACGGTCACTGACCATTGATCAATGGCAACGTAACTGCTCATACTTCTGATCAGTCCTCTGAGCTTAGATAATTTTTAAGGATTTCGCATGTCGTATCAAATGTCCGATCTGTTGCAGTTGATGGTGTCTGAAGGCGCCGCCGACTTGCATATCCGGGTGAATATTCCCCCGGTCATCCGTTTGCATGGCATTCTCCACCGAGTTGAAGGGCCGGTTCTCAAGCCTGAAGACACCGAGGAGTTGATGCGTTCGATTACGTCTGAGGATCACATTCAGCAGATTCGCGAAAAAGGTGGGGCCGACTTCGGATTTGCCTTTGGTGAACTGGCTCGGTTCCGCGTGAGTGCGTTTAAGGAGAAGGGGAATTTCGCTCTCGTTCTCCGACAGATACCGAGCAAGTTGCTCACGATGGAGCAGATTGGCATCCCGCCGAGTGTAAAGGAGTTGTTGTGGAAGCCCCGCGGACTTGTTCTGGTGACTGGGCCGACCGGCTCTGGCAAGACGACTACGCTGGCGTCGATGATCAACATCATTAACGAAGAGCGGGACGAGGCTCATATTATTACGATCGAAGATCCGATCGAATATTATCATAAGCATAAGAAAGCGGTGGTCACCCAGCGCGAGGTGAACGTGGACGTGCCCAATTTCGCCGAAGCCTTGCGCCGGGCGCTGCGTCAGGATCCAGATTGCATCTTGGTGGGCGAGTTGCGGGATTTGGAAACCATGGAGGCAGCTATTACCGCTGCTGAAACCGGGCACTTGGTCTTCGGCACACTGCACACGACCGGGGCGGCCAAGACGATTGACCGGATCACTAACGCATTTCCCACTAACCAGCAGGAAATGATCCGGATTCAGCTCTCCACAGTGCTACAGGCCGTGATCTCTCAACTTCTGCTTCCCCGATGCGATAAACCGGGTCGGGTGGCGATCTTTGAGATCATGGTCAACACTCCGTCCATCGGCGCGCTGATCCGGGATAACAAGACCTTCCGAATTAACTCCGACATTCAGACGGGTGCAAAATTCGGGATGGTTACGCTCGATTCCTTCCTAATCGAAAAATACGAAGCGGGCATGATTGCTGAGGAAGAAGTGATCACCAAGGCTCAAGATCCCACAACCATTGTCCTCAAGTTGCAGGAAGTGAAACTAGCCAAGGCGGCTGCCGCGGCATCTGAATCCGGGGGGCGGAAGTAATTTATGTCTGAGGCTGTATCCGATCCGCTGTTGGCGCTCGTCCGCGAGCGGGGAATGCTTGATGACCTCCAAATGGAGGAGATCATGCAGGAACACCTGCGAAGCGGAAAACCCGTGGTGCAGGTCATCCAAGACTACGGCCTTATTGATGGCGATTCACTGCTTCAAATTGTTGCCGACCAGCTGGGGACAATGGTGGTAACAATTGATGAGGATGCCATGACTCCGGAAGTCATCGCTACGATTCCAGCAACCAGCGCTCGCATGTATCAATGCGTGCCCGTGGCTCTTTTTGGCGATTCGGTTCAGATTGCAATGCTTGATCCGCTCAATCCGGCAGCGGTCGATGAGCTTAGTTTTAACGTCAAATTCCAGATTCAACTCGTCGTCGCCGATCCGGCATCAATCCAGAAGGCACTCGACAAATTTTACCCGGCTCAGCCGGTCTCGTCCGGTTATTCGGACATGCTGAAGGAGTTGGGGGCTGACACGACTGAAGTAGATGATTCCAAGGTGGGGGGAATCAAGATTGATGACGGCGTCACGGATGCACCGATCGTCAAATTTGTGAATTTGGTGCTGATGCAAGCGGTGCAAGACCGGGCCAGTGACATTCACTTTGAACCCTTCGAAGACGAGTTCAAGATTCGCTATCGTGTGGACGGGGCCCTCTACGAAATGGCACCGCCGCCAAAGCATTTAGCAGCTCCCGTGACCTCCCGAATCAAGGTCATGGCGAACTTGAATATTTCGGAACGTCGGCTGCCCCAGGATGGTCGTATTTCAGTAAATATCGCTGGCAAGCAGATTGATCTCCGGGTTTCCACGCTGCCCACCGCCTTCGGTGAATCGGTGGTGCTCCGCGTATTGGACCGGAGTGCCGTCAATTTGGAATTGGAGTCTCTAGGCTTGCCCAAGGCGGTCTTCGATTTCGTGGGCGAAACGATCAATCAGCCCAACGGCATCTTTGCAGTGACTGGCCCGACGGGTTCCGGCAAAACGACGACGCTTTATTCCTGTCTAAGACGAATCAACACGATTGACACCAAGCTATTGACGGTTGAGGACCCGGTCGAGTTCGACATCGAGGGTATCATGCAGGTTCAGGTTAACGAAGGTGGTGGACTAACCTTCATGAAGGCCTTGCGCGCCTTCCTCCGCCAAGACCCGGATATCATCATGATTGGTGAAATGCGTGACTTGGAGACTGCTCAAATCGGTATTCAAGCGTCGCTCACCGGCCATTTGGTGCTCTCTACCTTGCATACCAATGACGCCGCCGGTGCCGTGACGCGTTTGGTGGACATGGGAGTCGAACCGTTCCTGATTTCCTCAACCCTGCTGGCGGTGCTCGCCCAGCGGTTGGTCCGCAAGGTTTGCAAGAATTGCCGAACGCCCTTTGAACCAACGGAAAACCAGTTGTCGCAGTTGAACCTCTCGCCTCACGACATTGGCGATCGGAGCTTCTTCTACGGCCGGGGATGTCCCGTTTGCAACAATACCGGCTACAAGGGCCGCAAAGGAATTTATGAGTTACTCGTGGTCACCGATCCGGTTCGCAACCTCATCAATGAGCGTGCGCCGACAGTGGTCATACGCCAAAAGGCAATTGAGATGGGGATGGTGACCATCCGCGATGACGGCCTGCGTAACATCTACGAAGGTGAATCGTCCGTGGAAGAAATCTTGAAGTATACCTGAGCTGCTGACCGGAAAGGATTGTTATGCCGAAGTTCAACTACGTTGCGATGGATTCCCGGGGGAAGGAAACTAAAGGGACTCTTGAAGTCGCTTCCCAGAACGATGCCATCAACCGGCTCAAGGAAATGGGATTTTTCCCCACCAAGGTGGCGGAAGCCGAAAAACCTAAGGCGAAGAAGGATGCGAAGAGCGGTGGCTCCTCGGCACCGGCTGCTGGAGGAGGAGGCTCGAAAAAGGGGGGTAACCTCAACATCCGCATTCCGGGTTTGGGTGGCGGGGTAAAACCCAAGATTCTGTGCACATTCACCCGCCAGCTAGCGACCTTGGTGGATGCCGGTTTACCCCTTTTGCGTGGGTTGCGAGTGCTACAAAAGCAGGAACGGAATCCGACCCTAAAGCGGATTTTGGGGGAATTGGGCCTGTCCATTGAAGGTGGCAGCACGTTTTCGGAAGGCTTGGCCCAGCATCC
>CAIJLV010000166.1 GCA_903821635.1 uncultured Verrucomicrobiota bacterium
AACAAGTTTTGTTTTCATAACGTGGAACCCACTGGGATCCACGCGGGGTCAGACTGAGGAGGCCCACATTTATTCAGCGGGCGCCGAGCGCGGGGACGGAATCACCCGAGGCTGGGGAGCCGAATGAGGCCACGGAAGGGAGCTCATGCGGGACTTTCGCCGAGCGGGATTTGCCCAGCGCGATCGTGCGATGGGTTCTTGGTGGGGTTCACACCGGCACCCATTTTTTCGCGGTGATGCTCTTCAGGATCGCTTCGCACAGTTTCACCTCGTGGTGGCCGTCCTCGGCGGTGGCGAAGAGCACGGGGGTCTTCCGTCCGCTGGCGATGTGCTCGTAGATGGCGCGATAATGCATCTTGTGGCTGTCGGGGAATCCTTCGGGATGGCCGCCGGGATAATCGGTGAAGCCAGCGACGTCCGCGCTGAAACCGGCAGTGCCGCGCTGGAGGATCTGATTCGGTTCGTCGCGGCGACCGAAGATAATGTCGTTCGGGTCCTGAAGATTCCAACGCACGCTGCCCTTGGTGCCGTAGATGCCGACGTAGAGGTCGCACTTCCAACCGGCGGCGACTTGCGAGATCGAGGCGTTGGCGTGGACGCCATTCGCAAAGCCGTGCGCTGCCGCACCGAACTTCAGCAGCACGCTGCCGAAGTCCTCGGTGTCCACGGCGTAGGGCACCATGGTCTTGGGGTCCACGTGGGCGAAGGTTTGCACTTCGCCCTTGGGCCGATAACGCGTTTTGTGAAACGTCTCCAAGTGAGCGAACACGGACTCGGCCTGGGCGCCGAGAATGAAGGAAACGGCGTCGATCCAGTGCGTGCCGATGTCGCCGACAGCGCGCAATGGGCCGCCTTCGCTGGCGAGCAGTCGCCAGTTGTAGTCGGTGTCCTGGAGCAGCCAGTCCTGAAAGAAGTGGCCTTGCACGTGCATGATCTGGCCGAGGTCGCCGCGTTGGACGAGGGCGCGCATCTGGAGCACAGCGGGGAAGAATCGGCACATGTAGTTCACTGCGAAGACGGGTGATCCGTTCCGCTTCCCGGCGGTGACGACTTTCGCCGTCTCTTTCGCGGTCATGCCGAGCGGTTTTTCGCAGACGACGTGTTTGCCCGCCTTGAGCGCGGCCAGCGACTGTTCGACGTGAACCTTGTTGGGCGAGGTGATGTGGATGACGTCCACGTTGGGCGAGGCGAGCAGCGCCCGGTAATCGTAGTCGCCATAGACCTCGGGGATGCCCCACTGGGTGGCGGTGGCTTGGGCGGATTGAGTTGAGCCACAAATCGCGGTGACCTGCACGCCGAGGCGTTTGAGGGCCTCGATGTGGACGGGACCGATGAAGCCGGTGCCAATGACGCCGGCGCGGAGCGAGTGAAGGGGCATGGCCATGGGCGAAGGATGAACCGCGAAGGCGGGCCGGTGCAAAGGCAGAGAAGGTGGACTCGTCGGGACTGGGGAAAAAGTTCGCGGAAGTGACCTCGCCGACTGAGAAAGAGCGCCCGCGGCGGTGTGGGACTGTTTCCGGAAACGGCCGCCAAGGACGAGGACATGAAGTGATGAAGTGGTTACCGTTAATCCTGTTCGTGACGCTGCTGCGCGGGTTTGGCGTCAGGTCGGCGGAGTGGCCGGCCCTGCCGGCTCGCTCGGGATCCGTGCTCATTCCCGTGCAGGAATGGACATTCCAGCCTGGGCCCCGTTCCGTCGTGGTGCATCTGCGGTATCCCGGATCGGAACTGGGCCACGTCAAACCGACGACCGGGCTCATGCTGTCACTGCACAATTGGGGTGGGACGGCTTTTGTGGGCACGGCCGATCCGGATTGGTTGGCGCGGGAATTTGAGGTCGTGGCGATCGGAGTGGACTACCTGCAAAGCGGCGCGGTCGCGGCGCTCGAAGGGCCGCCCTATGACTTCGGTTATTTGCAGGCGCTGGATTGTCTCCGGGCGTTGCACTACGTGATCACCGCGTTGGAGCGCCGGGGCGTCGCCTTCGATTCGAAGCGGCTTTATGCCACCGGCGGATCAGGGGGTGGCAACGTCGCGTTGATGGCGAACAAACTCGCCCCGCGCACCTTTGCCGGAGTAATCGACCTGTGCGGCATGAAGCGGCTGAGTGACGACTTGGCCTTTGATCTGCCCGGTGGCAGTCCGCTGAACGCCCGTTACCGCCGGGACCCGGCCAGCCCGTATTACCTGCCCCCCGACCGGCAGGAGTTGCACTTCCTCGGTCACCCCGGGCACCTCCGGGTCATGCGGACTTTGGGGGGCACGGCCAAAGTGATCAGTGTGCATGGGCAGGATGACACGGTTTGCCCGTTTGCCGACGCTCGGGAGTTTGCCGCCAATGCCCGGGCGGCGGGCTTGGATTTGGAAACCTGGCATCTCAATGCGGAGCTGTTGGACGGCAAAGTCTTCACCGATACCGGCCATGCGCTGGGCGATCGGTCGCTCATCGTCGGGCGGGTGGCGGGCCATTATCTGCGGCCGGGCGCTCCGGCGGCGCTCCGGCGTGCGGGACCCACCGATTTCGAGCGGCGCGAAGTGATTCGCTATCCGACGGTGAAGGGGGCGTATGCGCTTGATTACCGGGAGGGGTTTCCAGTCGGCCGCTTCGAGCCGCGACCGGAATGAGCCGCATTCCGGTTGGGGGAACCGTGGTTCCGCGGGCGATTTCCGTCGCCTTGGATTCCACCGGGCATTTACCGTTTCGGCCTCCGGACCCCACCGGGCCCAGCCACAGTTGTGGCTACCCGCTGGGAAAGTCCGCTCCATTCCTCGGCAATTTCAGGAACAATCATGGCCAAGATTCATCTCATCGGCGGCGAAAAAGGCGGGGTCGGCAAATCCGTGGTGGCACGGGTGGTCGCCCAATACCTGATCGATAAAAACCTCCCCTTCCTCGGGTTCGACACGGACCGTTCGCATGGGGCGTTGCTGCGTTTCTACTCGGCCTACACCTCGCCGGTGGTGGTCGATCGTTACGAAAGTCTTGATCGCATCGTGGAAGCGGCGCTCGCCCAGCCCGAAAAGCGACTCCTCGTGGATCTGGCGGCCCAGACGCACGATCCCTTGGTCAAGTGGATGGACGAATCCGGCGTGTTGGAACTGGCGGCCGAGGCGGGATATTCGCTGACCTATTGGCACGTCATGGATTCCGGCAAGGATTCCGTCGATCTCCTCCGCCGGTTGGTGGATCGCTTTTACGCCCGGCTCAACTACGTCGTGGTTCTCAATCAACTCCGGGGCGACAACTTTGATCTCTTCGAGCAGTCCGCCGAGCCGGCTCGCCTGCAAGAACTCAACGCCACGGTGCTCACGCTGAAACGCTTGCACGAACCCGTCATCAACAAGATCGATGTGGGCAGCACCAGCTTCTGGGCGGCCAAGCACCGCAGTGAAACCGACGGCAAGGGGCTGGGCTTGCTCGAACGGCAGCGGGTCAAAATGTGGCTCCACCATGCTTACGAGCAATTGGACCGCGCGGGGGTGTGAAGGGCGAACCCTTGCGACGCGGGGCCCAAGCGCCCTTCTTGGATTGGTTTTCGCTGCAACCAGCCGCTCACTCGAACAGCGGGATCACCTTCAGGCTGGTGACATGAACCAAACCCCGGTCGGTAATCCGCAACTCGGGAATGACGGACAGCGGGATCAGGTTAAAACCCATGTAGGGCAGGGCGCAGTTTAACGCCTCCCACGCCCGCTTGAGGGCGATGGTCTCTCGCTGCACGTCGCGGGCCGGTTTGTCGGAGAGCAAGCCAGCCACCGGCAGTTCGATCATGGCGACGACTTGGCCCTCCTCGACCACGACGACGCCCCCTTGCTTCGCCTTGATGGCCTCCAGCGCCACTCGCATGTCCCGTTCGTTTGTGCCCGCGAGGATCACATTGTGGGCGTCGTGTCCGACGCTGCTGGCGACCGCGCCGCGCTTGAGGTTGAAGTCCTGCAACAGGCCCAAGCCGACGCGCTGGGAACGGCCGTGGCGTTCCACCACGCTGACGAAGCAGAGGTTGTGCTTCTGGAAGTGGTCGGCCCACGACGCGGCGGGCGGTAGCGCAATGCGCTCGTGAAAAGTGAGGATGCCCGGCAGCGCGACGCGGATAACGTTCGCAGTGACCGGCGCCACCGGCAGGGTGGGAACCAATTGGAGATTGTCGGCGATCCGGACGGTGCGATAGGCCTCTGCGGGATAGCGGTAGCGATGTTTGGCGACCTGTTCCGCGAGCCGTGGCGTTGGCTGGCGGTGCTCCACCATGAGCTGACCGCCATACCACGTGTTTTGCACTTCGAGTGAGTCGTTCAACAGGATGAGGTCGGCCCGGCGCGAATGGCCGAGCGCGCCGAATTCGCCGTCGAAGCCGTAGCGGGTCGCGCCGTGCAACGAGCCCATGCTCCAAGCCGTCTCCGGTTTGACGCCCGCAGCGACGGCTTGGCGGGTCACCCAGTCGAGCCCGAAGAGGAACAGGTCGTCGGCGTCGCGGTCGTCGGTGCAGACGCAGACCCGCTTCGGGTTGGCGCCCAGTTCCGTGATGGCCTTGATGGCCAGCGGCAGCGAATGCCACGGCGTGGTGGGGTTGCCACCGCGTAGAAAGACCCAGAGGCCAGCCTCCAGGAAGTCATCGGCGATCCCGCGGTCAATGGCCTCGTGCGTGTCGGTCACGCCGGACGCGGCGTAGGCGGCGACGAATTCGCGGCCGTAGATGTGGCCACAGACGGGGCGGCCGCGTTTCAACGCTTCGGCGATCAAGCCGTGGCTGCGGTCATCGCCGAGGCAGACCGAGATGAAGTCCATTTTCTCCCCAAGGGCCACGGCTTCGGGCCACCGCTCGAAGAGCGCGCCGACTTTGGCCGGCGTCAGGTCGCCGCCCGCGGTTTCCAGCGTGGAATTAGTGGCGGGCACGGTGCTGGGCACGGTCAGAAAGATGTTCAACGGCGCTTGGCGGGCATCCTCTAGCATCCACTCGATGCCCGCCGTATCGCAGACATTGCCGATCTCATGGCTGTCGCAGAAGAGAGTCGTCGTGCCATTGAGCAGCGCGGCCTCGGCATACGCGCAGGCGGTCATCATGGACGACTCGATGTGGACGTGCGGATCGACCAAGCCAGGCGCGAGGAGGCCGCCACCGACGTCGTAAAACGTGGTGGCGAGCCCTATTTGTCGGGCCTTGCCGGCCGGCTTTACGGCAGCGATGCGGCCACCAGAAAGCCACACTTCGCGTTCAGCGAGGGTTCGCTCGGTGTAGGTGGACAGCACGCGAGCCCCGGTGATGACGAGGTCTGGCGCTGTGCGCCCGGCCGCTACGGCGGCGAGTTGGCGGGTCATCTGCCAGAGCGGGGCGACGGAGAAACGGGTGATCATGGTGGAAAGGTTTGTCAGCAGTCTGGAGCGGGTGGTTCAGAACGCAGCGGCGACGGGTTGGCTTGAGCCGACCGCGGAAATCTGATGAAGCCGCCGGCAAAACTGCAAACGGATATCTTCACCGCCCGTTTTTTAAAGTGGCGCCAGCGCCGGCCAGTTTTTCGGAATACTGCGGACTGATTGCACGGCCTGCGCCAAGATGGAATGGACCCTGCTGACGGCAGGTCTTAGGAAATTTGGCCGGCCAGTTAAGGCCGACTGAATCAATCAGTCACGCTGTCTGCGCGTTGTTAGCCACCCTGCCTAAAATGAAACCCCGGAAGACTTCAACTCTCGCCTTAACCTCCCTGAGTTTGGCGACGCCCCTGCTGGGGCAGACCAATTCTGTGCCCGCCCAAGGCGAACCCACCGTGATGGATCGAATCGTGGTCGTTGGGGTTCCGGTTGAGGACCTGATCGTGCCCACCGCCCGACCCTTCAACTCGGTCTATGGCACCGACCGCTCCATTCTCGATACCCCGCGGAACGTCACGATCATTTCGCGGGAGCAACTGGATGCCATCAACATCCGCGACGTCCGCGATTTCTCTAAGCTGACCTCGAGCTCCTATACGCGCTCCAATTTCGGTGCCCCCGCGACGCCGGATCTGCGCACTCAAGTGGCGGACACCTTCAGCAACGGCATGCGCGTCGGCCTCACTTCCAATGGCAACGGCCTGCCGATAAATTTCAACTCCGTCGAGTCCGTCAATATCGTGAAGGGGCCTGCCACGGTCGTTTATGGCGCTTCCCAATACGTCGGCGGGTATGTGGATTACATCACCAAGCGACCCTACTTTAACGAGTTTCGCGGGGAGGTGTTCGCGGTGGCCGGCATGTATGATCAGTATCGCTGGGGCCTCGACATCGGCGGCCCGATCAACAGCAAGCTCGCTTACCGGCTCTCTTATTCCGGCGAGGATTCTGAAAGTTACTTTGTCGACGGCTTCACCAAGACGCAGGCCGCCTATGGCGCTCTTTCGTGGATGCCCCATGAAAATTACGACCTGTTGTTTAATCAGGAGTTTTTCTGGGCCAATTACACCGAGAACTTCGGTATCAATCGGCCCACGCAGGAGCTGATTGACGACGGCCTCTACCAGACTGGTATCAATAACAACCCTGCGCCCAGCAACGGCGTGCCCGGGTCGCCGGCCTGGGCCAACGGCTACGTGGACGCCAATGGCAATCCGCTGGGCTTTGGCAATGGTCCCGGAGGGAGCACCGCGATCGGCGTCGTCGGCGGCCCGGCGGCTCCCCTCTCGGACGCGCAGAATTCCCGGTGGGTGGTTTCGGGCTTTCCGTTCGTCAACCGCATATCCTTGGGCGACAAGGTGAAAATCGATCGAAGCCAGCGCTTACTGCGGCCGGGCGATGACTCCGAAGGTCTCTCCTACAATGCCCAGGTCATTCAGACAGTGCGGCTGACCGATGACACCCAGATCGGCAACAACACCTTCTTCCGCTACGTCCGTCGGGAGACGATGAGCTCTTACTATTACTCTGAAATCATTGATCCGAGTTGGAGCCTCGAAAACCGCACTGAAGTGCGGCTCAATTTTGAACAACATGCCATCAATACCGGCCTTTCGGTCCGCTATCAGAGTGTCCGGGCATTCAACGACTTCTTCAACGAGCCAGCCAACGTCTGGGATCTGACCAAGGATCACAGCGCCATCAACTTCTACAACTCGGTAAACTTTCCGAATGGGTTCACCTCGGTGCCGGTGCCCGGTTGGCCCGGCCGCTATTACACTCCCGATAACGGCGACTCCGGCACTTCACAGTCACTCTTTGTCGGTCCCTTCATTCAGGAGGATTGGAAGATCACCGACCAACTCTCACTGCTGGCCGGCGGACGCATTGACCTGCTGGCTACCGATTACCGGTTGGGTTGGACGAATCCGTTTGGGGGCGACCAATTGCTCGCCGACAGCACGGTCGTCGGGTTGCCGAACGCCAACGGCTCGCTCATCTACAAGTGGACTCCACAGTTCTCCACTTACGGCACCTACAACTACAGCCAGAATCCGGCCGGAGCGATCGGTAACGGCGGTGGTATCACGACGGGCGGCAGCGGCAATTTCGCGATCTCAAACCTGAAGACCGAGGCGATTCTTTACGAACTGGGCGCGAAACAATCGTTGCTCGACAATCGCCTTTTCCTTAGCGCCGCGCTCTTTCAACAGGAACGGGTCCAACTCCAACTCGACCGTTCATCGGTGAATTATCGAACCCAAGGGGTGGAGTTTGAGGTCAACTATCAGCCCAACCGCAATTTTTACCTGACGTTCGGTTATTCCTACACGGACTCCCAGGTCAATTCCCCAGAGTTCGCCGTCAACAACACCGACCTGCCGTTTTATTCAGGTGCCGGCCAGTATGCGGGCCCCGGGCCCTACCAACGGCAGGGCGTGCCGGACCACTTGTTCAACTTCTTGGCGACCTACAAATTTGACTCTGGCTTCGGACTGAGCGCCAACTTGGTAACCACCAGCACGGTGAACAACAACGCCGCCGGGACTTTGGTCATTCCATGGCAGTATAATATCGACTTGGGAGTCTTCTATCAGACCAAACGGTGGGAGGCACGGGTCTCGTTGCTCAACGTCACGGATGAAGAGAACTGGGGTTCGCCCAATGCGGTTTATGGCAATGAGTCTATCCTCGTGGAATTGCCCTTCCGCGCTGAGGGACGATTGACCTTGAAGTTCTAATGTGAGTGGCCCCAGCGACCCGCGTGCTGGGGGCGGCGCCAGTCAAAGAGGGCGCCGTTCGATTCCCCAGTTGAGTGTGGTTGCCGTGCGTCGTTTCCCGCCCCCGAGCTGAGCGGCAACCAAGTCTGCAAAAGCCTTGGGGGCCATCGCTGGTTGGTTTGAAATTAACATCTCGTCCTGATGAAGCTGATTCCTTCGCTAAACTCCGCCCAAGTGGGCCGTGCGTGGTTACTCGCCTCCTTGGTTTTGTCACTGACGTCCTGCGCCACTCGGGGTCCCGGTGCCGGCACCGCTGGAGAAGCCCGCATTCCGGTTAAAGTGGTGATCGTCACCCTGTTCGAAGTGGACGAGGATACGGGGGATAAACCGGGTGAATTCCAATACTGGGTTGAGCGCGAGCATTTGGTGGGTAAGCACCCGGTAATCGGGGCGTGGCGACCGGTTCGCGAAGGGACTAATGGCGTGATCGGCATCTGCACCGGCATGGGGAATATCCGCTCGGCGGCCAGCATCACCGCCTTGGGACTCGATGCGCGTTATGATCTCTCCAAGGCCTACTGGCTTGTGGCGGGAATCTCGGGGATTGATCCCGCGGACGGCACGCTCGGCAGCGCCGTCTGGGCGGAGCATATTGTGGACGGTGACTTGGCCCATGAAATCGACGCGCGAGAAATCCCGGCGAGTTGGCCCGACGGTTATGCGCCCCTCGGCACTGCCGAGCCAGCCGCGGCTCCGGCTGTCCGCCGTCCCGAACAGGTTCACTACCCGCTCAACCCGACGCTGGCGCGCTGGGCGTATTCGTTGACCCAAAACACGCCCCTGCCCGACGACGAGAAGATGCAGTTCAACCGGGCGCGCTACACCGGCTTCCCCAACGCGCAGCGTCCGCCCTTCGTGTTGTTGGGCGACAATCTCGCCGGCAGCACTTTTTGGCATGGGCAACGTATGAACGCGTGGGCTAATCGCTGGGTGGCGCTGTGGACCGAGGGGCGGGGCAATTACGTCACCACGGCGATGGAAGAATCCGGCACGATGCAGGCCCTCACTTGGTTGGCTCGCGATGGCAAAGTGGATGCGAGCCGAGTGCTCGTTCTGCGCACGGCCAGTAATTTTGACATGCCGCCGCCCGGCTTGGAGGCCGCCGCGAGTTTGGCGGAGGAAAATGGCGGTGCTTACTCGGCGTTCATCCCCAGTCTTGAGAGTGCCCACCGCGTGGGCAGTCGGGTCGTGCATGAACTCGTGCGGGGGTGGAAGCAGTTCGAGCAGACGCCACCGAAACCATGAAGCTCCACTGGTTTACCCTCCTGTGGTGCATGATTTGCGTAGGGCCGCAGGGCACTGCGGCCACGGCTGACTTCGCCGCTCGGTTTGATCAGTTCAAGACCAACGCTTCTCCAGCCGACCTCTACCGATTCCTCTACGCCATGCCCAAGGCGGGCGACTTGCACCATCACGCCGAGGGCAGTTGGCGCATGGAGGATCTCTTCACCGTCGCGACGGATCAGAAGCGCAGTGGGGGAAACCGTTTCTATACCCGGTTGACGGCCGGCGGTTGTCTCGACGAAACCAACCCGTGGCGGAAGTTTCAAACCATCGCCGCGTTCACTTGGAAAGCGCTGCCCGAGTGTGCCCGGTCGGAATTTGTCGCCCTCGATACGCTCACGCCCACACAACGTTTGGCGTTTCTCAACTCCCTTCGCCTCGATGCGCCGGGGGAGGGCCGCAACGAGTTCTTCGAGGAAATCTGGCCGCGGATCGGCGCGCTCGGTCGCAGTGTCGATGTGTTCCTCGAAATGACCGTCGAGACGATGAAACGCTACGGTGCGGAAGGGGTTAGGTATTTGGAGCCGCAGACCATGCCCCTCGGTTTCGTTGATGCCGAGGGGGCAGCCCTTGATCCGGAGGAGTTCCATCGCCGACTCAAAATTCGGCTGGAACAACCCGACGCTCGGGCCACCGGGGTGGCCGTCCGGTGGCAGGTGGTGGTGCTGCGGTTTACGCCGATGGCGGAAAAGAGGGTCGAGCAGGCTTATGACTTCATTGATCGTCACCGCGATCTCTGGGTGGGCATCAATATGGCGGGGCGGGAAGATAACGACAAAGGTCACCCGCGCCGGTTTCTGGAAGTCTATCGCCGGATGCGCCATCGGCACGCCGGCATCGGGCTCGCGATTCACGCGGGCGAAGTCGATGAAGCCAACCCGCACATGCGCGACACCCTCCTGCTGGGCGCTACCCGTCTGGGCCACGGTAACAACGTGCTGACCGACGAAACTCTTTTGCTCCAACTCCGCACCGGGGTCGCTTTGGTGGAGATCAATCTCGTCAGCAACCTCGTCCTCGAATACGTGGACCGCTACGCACAGCACCATTTCCCGGAGCTGCTTCGCACCGGTATTCCGGTTGCCCTTTCGACGGACGATTCCGGCATGTGGGATTCAAATATGACGGACGAATACCTGACGGCCGTGACGGAGTTTAATCTGACCTGGGCGGAGTTGGTTCAGTGCGGCCGCAACTCGCTCCAGTGGTCTTTCGCCGAGCCGGCGCTCAAGGCGCGACTCCTCGCCGACTACGAGCGGGACGTGCGGGCGTTCGAGGCCCGGCTCGGGGCCGATTGGACCGCCGCCCTCCAAGGAATCACGCCCGTCAGTTACGGCTTCGCCAAGCGGCGCTGGAACCTCGCTTTTTAAACTCCGGATGGACCTCGAAATACTCACCCTTCAGCCGATGCGCCCTGCCTTTGGAGGCCACCTGCCCCGGGTGTTTTCTGGCTGTGGGGGGCGGAAGGTGCCAGTTCGGAAGCCAGGGCTGGGGTGCGCAAGTCGCTGCGCGGCGCCCGAATTTCGTTGGCGGGCAGGCTCGCCGGCGTTGGGTGCCTCCCGGCAAAGTTCGTTCAACTATCAGTCCCAGATGGGGTGGCTCCCAACGGCTCGTTCATCCGGGCTTATTTGAGGTTAATTTTCACCCATGCTTAACCGCCTTTTCAAATTGGAGGAACACGGCACCACCGTGCGCCGTGAACTCATCGGCGGCCTCACCACCTTTGCCGCGATGGCCTACATCCTCGCGGTAAACCCCACGATCCTCGCCCAGTCGGGCATGGATCGCGGCGCGCTCATCACGGCCACGGCGCTCGCCTCGGCGCTCATGACTCTCCTGATGGCGTGGGCGACCAACTATCCCATTGCCCTTGCCCCGGGTATGGGGCTCAACGCGTTTTTCACTTTTGGCATCTGCCTCGGCGCCAAGATTCCGTGGCCAGCCGCGCTGGGGTTGGTGTTTTACGGCGGGGTCGCGTTCCTGATCCTGACGCTCACCGGTGTGCGGCAAAAGCTCATCGAGTCCATCCCGCACGAACTCAAACTGGCGATCACTTGCGGCATCGGATTGTTCATCGCCTTCATTGGCCTCAAGGGGGCCGGCGTCATTTCGGCCAACCCCGCGACCTTCGTCACGCTGGGCGACATCCGCCAACCCGGCCCGCTCATGGCCTTGGGCGGCATCATCCTCGCCGCGGTGCTCATTTGGCGAAAAATTCCAGGCGCCATCATTCTCACGGTTCTCGCCTTGACCGCCCTGGGTTTGGTCCTGAAGACGGCCGACGGCCAGCCGGTCACCCCGTTGCCCAGCACGTTGGTGTCGGCTCCAGCGACGCTGACACCGACTTTCCTGCAGCTTGATCTCGGCTATTTTTGGCAGCACTGGCGCGTCTGTCTGCCGCTGTTGTTGGCGCTGCTGTTCGTCGACTTGTTCGACAACATGGGCACGCTCATCGGAGTTTGCCACCGGGCGGGGCTTTTGGATCGAGAGGGCAACCTCCCCAAAATCGGCCGAGCCCTCACTGCCGATGCCACTGCCGCGATGGTTGGTTCGATGCTCGGCACTTCCACAGTCACCAGCTACATCGAATCGGCCGCCGGGGTCGAGGCCGGGGGGCGCACCGGATTGACGGCGATCACCACCGCCGGGTGCTTCCTGCTCGCGCTCTTTCTGAGCCCCCTGATCGCCATCATCCCCGCCGCCGCCACTGCGCCGGCGCTGGTCATCGTCGGGGTGTTCATGATGCAGAGCATCGGTGATTTGGAGCTGAAGGATTTTTCCAAGGCGGTGCCGGCGGTCGTCACCATGCTGGCAATGCCGCTCACCTTCAGCATCGCAGAGGGTATCGCGCTCGGCTTCGTCGTGTATGTCTTCTTCATGCTTGGCATCGGCCGGGCGCGTGAGGTCAAGCCGCTGTCGTGGGGGCTTGGGGTCCTGTTCCTCGCCCACTTGATTTGGAAATGAAAAATCAACACCTCAAAACCTGGTTTCAGCAACTCACCCCGAATCAAATCCACCGGGCATGGGTCCGGCCAATCACCGACGGACTAGGCTGCCTCATGCTGGTGCTGTTCACGGGCTGCGCAACTTCCCAGCGGCTTGCCACCGAGGGCCGTGGTGGTGCCCCGTTGATCGCTGTCATGGCGGCCTACGGGCCTGAGATTGCTGCGCACGAGACGATCTTTCTGGGCACCAACCAGCCCGTCCGTGTCACGACGATCAATGGCGTCGTCTTCAAGCAGGTCCGGTTTGAGGGCCACGACCTGCTCCTGTTTCCCAGCGGAGTCAGCATGGTCAACGCCGCGATGACGACCCAACTCGCCTTGGAGCGGTTTCCTATTTCCCATGTGCTCTTTGCGGGCATTGCCGGGGGCATCAATCCGGCCCATCAGATTGGCGACGTCGTGATTCCCGAGAAGTGGTTTCACCATTCGGAAGCGGTTTACCTGAATCCGAAGCCCGATGCGTCCGGGTATGTGTTGCCCAGCTATTTTACGCCGCCCTACGAGAACTTCGGATTCATGTTTCCCGATCACGTTTCGGCCGTGCGGGCCGGCCTGAAGGAGCCGGCCAAGCAGGCGCATTTTGGAGCGGATCCAGAACTGTTGGCGGCGGCACGCCGAGCGGTTCCCACCGTGCCACCCTTGGTTTATTCGGGCCGGCGCGCTGAAGTCGCCGTGGGTGGCAATGGCATTGCCGGACCGGTCTTCATGGACAACCGGGAGTATCGACAGTGGGCTTTTCGCGTCTGGCAAGCGGAGTGTTTGGACATGGAATCTACCGCCATCGCTCAAGTTTGTTGGGCCAATCGGAAGCCGTTTTTGATCGTCCGCAGTCTGAGTGATCTGGCCGGTGGTCAGGAAGGCGTCAACGCGGCCGACACCACGGAAGGTCCGGTCTCCGGCCACGCGACGATCGTCCTGCGTGAAGTCATCCGGCAGTTGCCGTAATTTCCGGACAGTTCAATTGCTCGAACGGAGCGCGAGAAGCTGCCCGGCTCAAAGCGCTAGGACTCAGGCTGCTGGCGAGCGAAGCGGTCCGCCAAAACGCCGCACACGAGTAGTTGGAGCGGATGGTAGAGCAGGATCGGCAGCAAGATGAGCCCCAAGCCGGGGTGGGTGCCAAAGATCGCCTTGGCCAGCGGAATGCCGGAGGCGATTGTTTTTTGGGGCGCGCAAAATAACGCCGCAATGCGGCTGGGCCGATCTAATCGGTCCAGCCGGGCGAGGCCCTCCACCAAACTCAACGCCAAGAGCAACAGGCCCAAAACCCCGCCCGCCACGCCTAGAATAAAGGTCCTCGAGTGCTGTTGCCAGAGGCCCTGCTGCACGGAGTTGCAGAACGCGGTGAAGACCAAAAACAGAATCAAGGCGCTGCCGATGTGGCCGAACCGTTGTTTGCGCTGATCTGCCCACGCGCCCACTGCGAGGCGCAGTAATTGGCCGACGCCCAGCGGCCCCAGCAAGAGTAGGACGAGGTCGCGCACGATTTCTCCGAGCGGTTGAGTTTGCCCGCCTTGAGCCATCAGCCAGCCCACCCAGAGCGGCGTCAAAAACACCCCGAGCACGTTCGACAACGCGGCGTTGAAGATGGCCCCGACCGTGTTGCCGCCGGCGAGCCCCGTCAGGACCACCGAGGTCGAAACCGTTGACGGCAGCACGCAGAGAAACAGAAAACCGAGGCGCAAATCAGGCGGCAAGCGCTGGCCGATGAGCCGGTCGAGTCCGAGTCCGATTAGCGGGAAGAGGAGGAAGGTGAACGACTGCACGAGCCAATGCAGCCGCCAATGCCCGGCGCCCCGGCGCAACGCCGCCAGCGGTAAGACCAACCCTTGAAGGAGGAAAATCACGGCCACGCCGAGCTTGGTGGTCAATTCCGGCCGCAGGGGCCCCCCGGTGGCCCCGAACTCGGGATCGACCCAAGCCAGCAGGACGGCCACCGGCAGGGAGAGCACGAACCAGTTGCGGGAAATGAAGTGTTTCAAAAAGGCGGACCGAGAATGTCGCGGTGGGAAGATTCCGCAACCGTGGCTGCGAAGGGTGCGGCCCGCCGCCGCCCAGTGAAAACTAAAGCGGTGGACTCAAGCCGCCACGGGTGGGGAAATTCGGCCCGTCAGCCGATTCGTCCGGCTTCCACTTTCACCGGTCGGAGCCGGCGGCGCTGAAACCACGCGACGCCAACGAGGTCGAAGAGGCCACGCCAGACGCGATTCCAGACCCCGTATTTGCTCACACCGGCCACGCGCGGCCGGTGGTTCACCGGCACTTCCCGGCAGGTGAAACCGCCGCCGGCGACCAAGATCGGCAGGAAGCGGTGTAGGCCATTGAAGGCAAACAGGCCGGCGAGGCACTCGCGTTTGAAAGCCCGCAGGGCGCAGCCGGTGTCGGCGAAGTCGTAGCGGAGTGCGGCTTTGCGGGCGGCGCGGGCGATTCTGGAAGACGCCTTGCGGATGAACGAGTCCTCACGCTTCACCCGATGGCCGCAGACGAAATCCACCTCGGTGAGCAGTTGGAGCATCTGGGGTAACTCCGCGGGATCATTCTGGAGGTCGCCGTCGAGCGTGCAGAGCAGTGGGGCGGTGGAATGCATGATGCCGGTCCACACGGCCGCGCTCTGGCCGCGGTTTTGGGTGTGCCGCCAGCCGCGGACTTGGGGGGTTGTCGCCTGTGCTTTCAGCACCCGCTGCCACGTGTCGTCCGTGCTGGCGTCGTCTACGAGCACGATTTCCCAAGGGCGCTTTTCCGGGGAAAAAATCCGGATCAGCTCCTGAACGAGGGGTTCGATATTATCCGCCTCGTTAAAGACGGGGACGACGATGGCAATCTCGGCGGGCACGACGCGACGTTAGGGAACCCAACGGCGCGGGGGAAGACGCTTAAAGCCGGGGGGCGCAAAGGGCTGAAGGTCCGCCTTGGGTGGGTGTTGGCCGGCTTCAACGCGTCTCGAATAACGCGTCGGCAAATTCCTTCGCGTTGAACGGTTGGAGATCATCCGCCTGCTCGCCGACGCCGATGAATTTCACTGGGATGCCGAGTTCGCGCTGGATGGCGACCACGGCGCCGCCTTTGCTGGTGCCGTCCAGTTTGGTGATGATGAGGCCGGTGAGCTTCACCGCCTTGTGAAATTCGCGGGCTTGGTTCAACGCGTTCATACCGGTCGAACCGTCGAGCACCAGCAGCACCTCGTGGGGGGCGCTCGGCAGCTTTTTGTCGATGACGCGGTGAACCTTTTGGAGCTCGGCCATCAAGTTGTTCTTGGTGTGCAGGCGGCCGGCGGTATCCACAAACAGCCACTTGGCCCCGCGGGCTTGGGCAGCGGTGATTGCGTCGTGGGCGACGGCGGCGGGATCAGCCTGATACGCCCCGGCGACCACTGGCACGTGCAGGCGTTCGCCCCACAGCTTGAGTTGCTCAATGGCGGCGGCCCGGAAGGTGTCGCAGGCCGCGAGCACGGCGGTTTCGCCGCGTTGCTGGACTAGGTGGGCGAGTTTGGCCGACGTCGTGGTTTTGCCGGTGCCATTGACGCCAACGATGGAAACAACGGTCAGACCCGTCGGTTGGGCGGGGAGCGCAGGGTTGCCTTGGGCAAGGCTCTGCTCGACCTCGCGTGCGGCAATCTCGATGAAGTCCGCGCCGCTGCGGCCCTGTGTCTCAAAGGCAGTTTTGGCCGCGGTGATGATCTGGTGAGTCATCGCGAGCCCCAAGTCCGCCCGGAGGAGGGCTGCCTCAAGTTCCTCAAAATTGTCGGCCGTCAGTCGGGGGGAGCGGGTGACGATGCGTTTTACTTCGTGCGCCAGTGCGGACGTCGTCTTGGTGAACGCGGCCTTGAGTTTATCGAAGAAGCCCATGGAGGAAAATTAGTTGGCCGCCGTGGTTTCAGCGGTGGGCGTGGGCCGGCGGCGGGCCTTGAGGTGGGTAACCTGTTCGTAGGGCAACTTCACCCGGCCGATGAGGGGTTGCCCCTTGGACATGCCGTGGCAGTCGCTGCCGCCGGTGGCCACGAGGCCGAGTTCACTGGCGCGTTGGGCGTAACCGGCGGACGCATCGGCGGAGTGCTTCGAGTGCCAGCATTCCAAGCCGTCGAGTTCGTGTTTGGCGATCTCCGCAATGATCGCGTCGTCTCGGTAGAGTCCGGGATGGGCCAGCACTGCCACCCCGCCGACGGCGTGGATCAATTCGATGGTGGTGCGGGTTTCCATGCGAGTTTTGGCCACCCAGCCCGCGCGGCCCTTTTTTAGGTAGCGCTCAAAGGCGTCGTCAAAGGTCTTGCAGAAGCCGCCGGCCACGAGCGCACGGGCGATATGCGGGCGGCCCGGTGCCAGGCACTGGGCGATTTCGAAAACCGCGTCCGTCGTCAGGTTGATGCCCCGCCGGTTCAGTCGTTCCACCATGTCGCGGATGCGTTGCGTCCGGACCGCTTGGAAGGTGGCTAGTTGGGCGAGCAGGGCGGGCGATTCGGTGTCGAGCCAGTAGCCGAGGATGTGGACTTCCCGGCCGCAATGATCCGCGGTGAATTCGGCCCCAGGAATGAATTCCAGCCCGTGCTGGGCGCAGGCCTCCGCCATGCGGGGACAACCGGCGATGGTGTCGTGGTCGGTGAGGGCGACGGCGGCGAGGTTTTGTTCGGCAGCCCGTGCGGCCAGTTCTTCCGGCGTGAACGTGCCGTCGGAGAAATTCGTGTGGAGGTGCAGGTCGGCGAACATGGGCAGTAACAGACGGTAAATGAGGGCGGCGTCAAACGGCCGGGCCGTCATTCGCAGTCCGGGCGGGGCGAAGGGTGTCGGCTTTGACCTTGTCGAGGATGCCGTTCACGAACCGGCCGCTCTGCTCGGTGGAGAACCGCTTCGCAATCTCAATCGCCTCGTTGATGCTGACCACCGGGGGAATGTCTTCGCGATGCATGATTTCGTGGATGGCCATGCGGAGGAGATTGCGGTCCACAGCGGCGATGCGGTGCAGGTCCCAGTTCAGGGCATAGCGTTGAATCACTTCGTCCAACTCGGTCCGGTGCTTGAGCACGCCCCGGACCAGCGCATCGGCAAACATCCGGGTGGCGAGCTCCTCGGGCGTGGGCGGCGGCAATTCGATTTTGACGCCGTAAGTCGGGCCAGTCTGGGCGTCTTGGATCGCGGCGGTCCGGGCGGTGTCCCAAAACTGGTTGAGCGCCGCGTCAAGATCCCCCGACGGATTCAGGTCATACTGAAATAAAAACTGGAGCGCCCTTTCCCGAGCCTCGCGACGTTTACGCATGGGAGCAGCATGAAGAAGGGACGCGGGGCGAGGAAGCGGTTTTTGCGGCCTAGGAATCGCTCTGCCGGCGCCGCTGCTGCGGTAGGAAACGGCGGTTTTAGGGCAATTTACGGGCGGGGCTAAAATTCACCCGCTGGCCTCACTTCGCCAAGGGCACCTGTCCGGGGCGGCCCAGATAATAGAGCAAGTCGCGGATTTCCGACTCCGGCAATTGGGCCAGCAGCCCCTCCGGCATCATCGATTGGTCGCTCTGTTCGACCTTGTCCACCTCGCTCTTTGGGAGCGTGACTAATTCGGTTGCCGTCTGCACCGAATAGGCGGCGGCTTCCTGTGATTTGATGACGCCCATCACCACGCGGCCATCCTTGGTCTCCAAGGTTGAGGCCCGGTATTCGTTTGGGATCACGGCGTTCGGGAAGAGAATGTTCTGCAACAGATAATCCAAGTCGCTCCGGTTGGCGCCCGTGATGTCGGGACCCACGGCCCCACCGGTATCGAACAGGCGATGGCACTGGCCGCAAACCCGGTTGAACACCACGCGGCCCCGGGGGGCGTCGCCCGGGGTGGATCCGCCCGCCCAGTAGACTTTCTTCATGCGGTCAATTTCCGCCTGCATGTCTGGACTCGTCTCCTTCATGACGCCCCAGAGGCGGGTGAGCTCAGCGGCGAGCGAATCATCCTTGAGGCCCCGCAATTGCCGCACCAAGTCGGCGGTCAGGTCGGCCTTGGGGACTTGGCCCGCGGCGATGGCGGCGACCAGTGGCTTGGCGAAGGCGACGCGTGCGGCTAAGGCATTCAGGGCGTCGCGGCGGTCAGCCGCGGGGAGCCCGGCATACGCGCTGAGGATGGCGGCGGGGGTGTGGGCGTCGTCAAACGCGGCCAGTCCCCGGATCGCGGTTGCCCGGACGGCCGGGTCGGTGACGAGGCGTTGCAGCACGGGGGGTAATTCCGGGTCCCGAATGGCGAGCAGGGATTCCAAGGCGGTTCGGCGAGCCGCGGCGTCCGCCCGGACATCGGCCGCCGTGGCGCGCAAGGCAGCCCGCGCCCGCGGGCTGCCAAAAGTCAGCGAAAGCGTCTGGGTGAGGGTGCGGACGTCCGTATTCGTGCTGTCGGCCAGCTTCGCCTCGACGCCTTCCCAGCCGGTCGGCATCGGGGCGGTGCGCCGCCCCTTCAGCGCGGCGCTCATGCCCCGCAGCAGGTCGAGCTGGAATTGGGCGTCCGTCGAGTTTGTGAGCAGGTGCGCGAGCTTTGGCAGGGCGTCCGCGGCGGCGAGGGGGCGCCCGGTGGCGACACCGAGCAGCAGGACGAGGGCGATTCGGACGATGAAAGTCATGCGGCTAAGCCCCGACGGTCGCCAGAAAACGGCGTGGCGTCCATCCCCTTGGCGGGGTTCTGGGCGGGGTTCCCGGTGCTTCGGCGCTTTCGGCGACGCTTTTTATCCGTCATCTTCCCGGCGTGAAACTTTCGGAACTGCATCTCGGAATGGACATCGTGCACCCCCAATACGGTCGCGGCACGGTGAAGGCCATCAACGAATACGCGGCGGAAATCCTTTTTGCCGACGGGCGCAAGCCGGTTGATCCCGACGCCAGCGAGGTCGTGCCGGCGGAAGCCTCGGCTTCCTTGGCGGGCTTGTCGGTGCCGTTGCGGGCGTTCATCGAGCAGACGGTCGAGGTCATGGTTGAGCGGCTGGGATTGGAACGACCGGAGGGGCGCGTCACTGAACTTGGCCGCCGCTGGCAGGGCGGTAAAATGGTGATTCAACCGGCGGACCCCGGGTTGCAGCCCAAGGAGGTGGAGTTGGACGTCTTCTTTCACAAGCTGGTGATGATGCGGAACCAGCTCCGCGTGTTGGAACAGAAGATCAACACGAGCGAAACGCTGACCAGTGCCGAGAAGTTCGATTGGCAGCAATACATCACCCGTTGTTACGGCTCGATGACCACGTTCAACCTACTGTTCAAGGACAAGGAAGGGCAATTCGGCGGTTGACCGTTGTCGGTAGCCTTGCCGCCGAAGGACTCCGGGCCCGCGTTGGTTCGGCGGCGGGCGGCGCCGTTCTCGGGGTTGGCGGTTTGCTTGGCTCCGACTGTCCGGACTTTAGAAATTGAGCTGCGCCTGAAAGGCCACTCGGTCGGCTGAGTCCGTGGCGGTGTAGGGGGCCAAACGGGTGTTCGTCCGCTCTAGCGTGTGAGTATATGAAACGGTCAGCTCGACCGCCGGCCAGGGCTGCCATTCCAGTCCCAAGTCGAACTCATTGACCCGACTGTGGGGCGCATTGGCAGCGAATTTTCGGCCGCCATCGTAATACTGCCAACGCATGAAGGGATACCACTCCCCCAAGTGTGGCGTGAGCCGATACGAGAGCTGCACGTAGCCGCCGTGCAGGGTTTCGCTTTCCACGGTGCGGCTCACCGGATCCAGTTCCGGCCCGCGGCCGTAGGTCCACTCCGCCTCGATGCCAAAGGGCTGTGGATACCACACGAAGGTCGCCGCGACCCGCTCGTCGACGACGCCATTGGCGGAGCGCGTGGGGGTAAATTTGGCTCCGCCCAAAGAAATTTCACTCACCGGGCTTACGAAATTGCCCTTCTGGAATTGAAGCCCGGTTTCGAAAAACTGCCCGTTCTCCAGCTTCCACGGATAGGTTAGCCGGGTCACCAGATGGGGTTCACCATTCAAATCAAGCCGGTTCAACCCCTGGCCCGAATAAGCGCCCAGGCCCCAGACCCCGTAGTCGCCGGAGCCTTTTAGCCCGGATTTGACGAGGTCCCGGAACCGGTTCCGGGCCTCGGTGGGAGCCCAATAGAAGAACGCCCCGATGTCGCGTTCGCCCTCCACCGCGCTGTTCAGAGCGTCCGGTCGCTCCATCGGCGCCCGATTTTGCGAGGACTGCAAGTTCACCCAGCCGAAGGGCACCTTGGACTGCCCGAGGCGCACCCGGAATTCCTTATCTTCGTCCAAGGCCACATCGCCGTAGTAATCCCGCATGCCCACGGCAGTTTCCCCGGAACTGAGCGACGCGTTGAAGTCTGCCTGGACATAGACAAACAACCGTTCGGTGGCGTCGCCACTCAAGATGACGCGTCCCCGGCGCAGGAGGAAGGAGGAGGTTTCACTGGCCGAGGAATCATTCGGCACGTGGAGGGCCGCCCCGGTGGAGTCCAACTCTTGGGTGTAACGCAACTGCGCGTAACCGCGGAAACCGATCTTGTCATACCAATGGCTCTTGGGCGCCGGGGCTTTGGCCTCGGCGACTGCGGCCTTCGCCGGTGGGGCGGCCGGTAATTCAGGCTGGCCGCCGGAATCCGCGCTTGGGCTTTTCACCACGGGTCCGCGCGCTGCCGTCGCTGCCTTGGGCGATCCGACGGACTCCTCAGCGGCGGCGTCCACCAGCATCTGGTATTCCTCGGTGGTGATGGAGCCCTTGTCCTTCAGCACTTTCAGCAGCTTGAACATCGTCTCACCGGCCAGCAGCCCCGGCTGTTCGAGCGTGGCGATCGTTAAGGCCGCGAGCAGACAAAGTCGGAACCGGGCGAGAGTTGCTGTGTGCATCGTATTTGAAGCAACCGCGGCAAACTCACGTTCCCTTGGTTACAGATACGTCACGGTTTGGAAACAGCGGTCACGAGTCAGTGTCGCCGGTGTGACGATTAGGTGACGAAACCGGGCCGCTTTACGCCGGTTGGAGCGGTTTGCCCCGTAACTCCGTGAGTTCAGTCACGCGATGGGTAGTCCGGAGTCAGCCCGGCACAGTCGGTCGTGAAGCTGCTGAAGCGCCTGCGCTTGTGGATGGCGTGTGCCTGCGCCCAGTTCCTCCAGCGGGCGGCAGGCCGCGAAACCTTGGGCTGCGGCTTCGTAGGCGGTCACCCAGCGGACGCGTTCTGGGAGTCGCGCCGGATTGATCGGCCACACGCCGGGGCGTGGTCCGAGATGATGCTTGATGCCGATGCGCCAAGGCTTGGGGGAGACCCGGGCGCGGAAACACTTTTGATGGCGACACATCCGGACATAGGTCGGGTCGGCCCCGATGGCGTCGAAGAACGCGGCGACCGCCGGTTCATCGGGCTGGAACAAACGGTGCAGGGCCAACGCCCGAATGCCGGCCGGGGTGCGATAGAGCGCCAGCCGCCAGTCGGGGTGGGCGGTGAGGAACTTCGTGAGTTGAGTCCGGGTGGTCGCTTCAGCGTTTTTCAAGCCGTCAGGCAGGCGGCGGTGAATGGCCCGGGCGAGCACCCCGCCCAGATAAGCCGCGGTCAGCAGGCCCAAGATCAAGCCGAGTGGGGATCTGAACGGCCAAGCCAGCAGCGCGGCGCCTCCCGCAAGCAGGGTGATCAGTGCGAACATCAGTTTCCACGGCCGGCGGGGCGGAAAATCAATATCCGCGAACAGCACGTCGGGCGTGTTCAGGCAGAGCGCGCCGTAGAGGTTGCGGGTCACCACCGCTTCACCCAAGCGGCTGATGACTTCTTCGCGGATCGGCACTCCCTCGGCGCCGTTGTAAGCCACTTTGCGCTCGCGGCGGTCCAGTTTTTCGCCGTTGGCGATCCGCTCTAGCGCTTCGCCGGCGCGGGCTTCGGCATTGGCCTGGGCGTCTGTCGGGGTGAGGTTGGACCAACCGAACCGCCGAACCGTGATGGAGCGCTGGCCGAGTCGGCGCTTCAATCGGGCTTCGGCCCAATGGTCAGGGATAATCATGGGCAAATTTCCCCAAGGCTCGGGCGCGGCTCAATTCCGAAACTGCCGGTGGCAGGTGGCGCAACTTTGACCGGCCGCCTTGAACAATTCTTCGGCTTGGCCGCGGGCGGTTTCGCCGAGGGGCAGGGGGGCCGCCTTTAATAGAGCGTGGAGCTCCCGGGCCTGCGCTTCAGCTTGGTGTAGTTGTTCCAGGAACTGATCCCCCTTGGCGCTGGCCTGCGGGTCTCGGAGCAATTCCCGGTAGGCTTCCTGCAAGAGCAACGCTGCGTTGGCGGGCACAAGGTCCGGGTGGTTCGCTGGCCTGCGCCAGTCCGCTTTCTGGATGGCTTTGAGCTGGTCCCAATGCCGGTCAATTTCGACCATCGCGTCCACAAACCCGGAAACCTCCACGCGCGCGGGAAAATGAGTGGACCCGCGGGCCAAGTCTGCCGCCGTGGGGGGGCGAAATTCGGCGTTTACCCGATACAGCCCCGCGTAGCCTGTTGCGGTGCCAGCCTGTTTCAACCACGCGACCGCTTGCGGCGGAGTCCAGCCCGCGGTGCCCTGACAGATCACCCCGACCGCGGCCGGGCCTCGGTGCTGGCCATGATGACAATGCACGAAGAGGCGCCCTTCCACCGTGGCCGCCGCCTTCACTAACCGCGCTACGGTGTTGGACGAAATGCCGTCGTAGCCGTGAGGTAGGTGGATGTAGCGGAGACCGAACTTGGCGGCGGACGCCACCTCGGGCGGGCTGCCATCGACGGACAAAATCGTCTTCACGCCGAGTTTTTGGAGCGCGGCAAAAGCCGCCTCACCGTTCGGCTGCCCACCGGAAAGGACGCGATCGGTCACCTGAAAACAATTCTCGATGCCCGCGACGGGCAATGGTTGGGGCGCGGCGCCCAAACGGTGCCCCCCGGTGGTGAGGAGCAGCGCCAGCCGGAGCACGGAGGTGAACCTTAATTTCATGGGCGGCGGAACGGAAACACGGCGGGGAAGTTTGAGGCCCCCACGCCCCGAGGCAAAGCAACAGTCTGCGGCCAAGCTGCGGATGGGAAGGGTTCGCCTCGCGGATTTTCCTGAGCCGGGAGCGAGCGCCAGTCGGCAAACCGCGGGCCCAGATCAGCATGGGCCGCGCCGCCGCCCACCAAGGTGGCGCGCAATGTTTGTGCGCCGCCGGCTTTGAACCTTGAACCCAAGTCACGGGTCTCCTTCCATGTGCCCACCCCGGCTTTTGTAAGCCGGCAGATCGCTGAGCCGCCGTGAAGTTTTCCCATCCCTATTTGTTGTATGCCTTGCCGCTCCTCGTGGGCGGTCTTTGGCTGTTGTTGGTGTGGGCGGATCGGCGGCGGGCACGGTGGTTGGCGAAATTTGCCGGCGACGGCACCCGCGCTTGGGCGCGTCCCCAAATCCACGGCGCGGCGCGGCGTTGGGATCGCGGGTTGTCGTTGGCGGCCTTGGCCTGCCTCCTCGTTACGCTGGCCCGGCCGCTCTATTTCCAGCGCGATTCGCAGTCGGAGCTTCAGGGCGTGCCTTACCTCTTCGCCCTCGACGCCTCGCGCTCGATGCTGGCGATGGATGTAAAACCGAGTCGCTGGTCGGCGGCGACCAACGCGCTCGACCGTTTTCTGGACAGCACCAAGGCGGATCGCATCGGCCTGATCACGTTCAGCCAAGTCGCCTTTTTGAACGCGCCGCTGACCTTTGATACACTGGCCTTGCGCACGACGGTCCATTACCTCGACCCGGAACAATTCATCGACCTCACGGGCAGTTCCCTGTCTTCCGCGTTGGAACGGGCCGGCCGTTATTTCACCAGTAACCAGATGCCGCAGCGCCTGCTGATCCTCCTTTCGGACGGTGAAGACTTTAGCGGGGCGCCGGTGGAACTGGCCCGCCGCCTCAAACGCCAATTGGGACTCGTGGTGTGCACCATCGGCGTGGGCACACTATCCGGCGCGACTGTGCCGCTGCACCAATATGGCGGCGGCACGGCCAAGAATTCCTTCGGCCAGCAGGTGGTTTCCCGGCTCAACGAAAGCAATCTCCAGCGGCTCGCGGCGACGACCGGTGGCCGTTATTACCGACTCGGGGAGCGCGGCGAAGGGTTGGAACAGTTGCGCCGGGAAGTCCTCACGCCCATGGCTGAAACAGCAGCGCGCGAGGACATGAAGAACTACCGCGAATTTTTCCAACTGCCGCTCGGGCTCGCGGTCCTCTGCCTGCTGGCCAAGGTGGTGCTCGCCAGCGACCGGCGGTTGGGGGGGCGCCCCCGGGCGGCGCTGCGCGCGAAACCCGCGGTGCAGGTGCAATGAACTTGAAGCAAGGCTCCATGAACCGTGACGCATTTCCCATGACCGCCTTGAAGTCGCCCCGGGCGTGTGGGGGCTTGACCGCCGTGGGCGCAGGTCTGCTCGGGCTTGGCTTCGGGTTCGCCGCGGCGGCCGCCGGCCCCGCCCGGCTCGACCTCGCCCCGCTCCAATCGTTGATCACCAATGGTCAGCCGGCGCAGGCGCTCCAGCAGTTGGCGGCGGCCTTGGAGCGGGATCCGGAGAACGCGCGACTGCTCTACAACCATGCGGTCGCCGCCTATGCGGCCGAGCGTTACGACGAGGCGTTGCTGTCGTTGGATCGCGCAGAAACCTTGGGCAACGCCGCGCTGGTGCGGCGGGTGAAGTTTCAGCAGGGCAACACCGAATACCGTGTTGGGTTGGCCGCACGGAAGGCGAACTTGGAAGAGACCATCGCTCGGTGGCGCGATGCGATCCGCCATTACGCCGATGTTCTGAAGGAATCGGACGATGCGGAGACCGCGGCGAATTTTGACTTCGTGCGGCAGCAGTTGCTGCGACTCCTCCTCGACGAAGCGGCGAAGAACCTGGCCGAGGCCTTGAAGCCGGCGCTGACCTTGGGCCAGAAGTTGGAACAGTTGCGCAACGGCTTTGAAAAATTTCAACAGGCCAAGGAACTCGTTCCGGAAAGCCAAGAGGCGCAACAAGGCGAGCAGAACGCCCGCGACCAGTTGGCCAACGCCTTGGCCAAGGAGGGGACCCGGAAGTCACTGACCACGCGGATGGTCAATCCCGGCCGCTTTGAGGCGCCGATTCCCCGGCTCGACTACAAGGAAATCGAAGAGGGCGTGGCGATGTTGGAGGACGCCCAGCAGCTTAAACCCGAGGCTCAGGACATCGCCGCCATGATGGAGCAGGCCAAAGACCGGCTGGCCGACGCCCTGACACAGCACGCGCAGAATCTCATCCAGATGGAGCCGAACATGCCGTGGCCCAAGGAGCGGCTGGCCGTCCTCCGGATGGCCAAGGAAAAAGCCCAAGAAGCGCTCGATAAACGGCCCCAGCATGAGCGTGCCCAGCAAACCTTGGACGAAGCCAACCGGCGACTCGCCAAACTCATGGAGGAACTCGCCGACCACCTCGCGCAGCAGGCGGAGGTGAGCAATCTGGAGCAGGAGACCCAGCAATTGACGCAGGCGCTCGACTTCTACCAACAGTCGCAGGAGCTCCAACCAGAGAACAAAAACATCCCCCCCAAGGCCCAGCGCACCCAGCAAAAGCTGGAACAGGCGCTCGACAAATTGGCGGATAAACTAATGCAGGATCAGGGCGACAAGGAATCCATGGAAGCCAAGGCCGCCCGGCTCGAAGGCGCCGAGCAGGCGCTCAATCAGCTTCAGGGTTTAAACCCCTCCGAACAGACCGGAAAAAAAGCCGATCAAGTGGGGCAACAACTGGAAGGTCTGCGGGGCGAACTTGCCCAAAAAGCCTCCCAGGAAGGCAAGTCCCAGCCCCAACCCGGACCGGGTCAGCAACAGCTCGCCCAACAGATGCAGAATGCCGGGGTGCCGATGGATGCGCCGCCCAAGGTGAATACGCCCGGGGCCAAGGGACAGTATCAGTCCTCGGCGATGAACAAGGGGCAGGATTACTGACGGGCCGAGGGAATTGATCGCCGAGCCGGCGCCTAGCGTTTCGTCAGCTTCAACGAGGCCGGATCAAACCACGCTTCGCCCTTCGTGGCGCGCAGTTCCAAGATCAAGGTGGCTTCCCCGTCGTCGGGCAGGTGGAAGTCGAAGTTTAGCGGCGTCCAATCCGTGGTGCCTTCCAATTTGTGTGGGCGTTGCGAGCCACTGATGCGGATGCCGACGCCGGCGCCCAGATTTCCGCTGAAGGCCTGCACGTTTTTCGTCGCCGCACGGCCGCTCAAGCGGTAGCCGCCCATAGGCAGCCGCACCGAGTAGCGATACGAGGCGATCACCTCGCCCTCCAGCACGGCCAGATGGAGCGCAGCGGGTTCTCCGCCCTGCCGCGGCTGGCGATCAAACTTCGCGCGGCCGACTTGTTGCAGCGGTTCCCACTCCCCCAGTTCCACCACGGTTCCCGAGGCGAGTTGGGGGAGCGGGTCGGGCCAGTGGCGGAGTTCCTCTTGCACGAACTTGATCCGTTCCACGATGGCCCGCTGCCGCTGGTCAAGTTCGCCCTCTACTTGGCGCCGATCGTCCGGGGGAAATCCAGCCATGGCGGCCTGAATCCGTGCGCGGATCGCCGCGATTTTTTGAGTCACCGGGGGGATCTGAAACGCGGTGGCTGCCAGCTCCGTCATGCGCTGTCGGAGGCGTTCGCGCAGTTCCGGCAGTTCGAAGACCCGCCACGGAACTTGACTGTTCCAACCGTCGCGAACTTGGTCTTCCGGGCGGCGGAACAGTTGATCCATGCCGTGCGGAATGAAAGTTGCCCGGCCGCTCGGGTCGAGGTAGAGGCGGTAGTTGTTGCGATTGCGGATGTAGCCATCCCAGTCGGCGGTGAACATCTGGTAGCTCACGTAGGTTAGGAATCGGTCCACGTCGAGCACTCGGTCCAGTTCGGTGCGCCGTTGCTCCAGCGGCCGGTTCAGGACTTCCCGCAAGCGGCGGAGATCGCTCCGGTTGGTCACGCCTCGACCGGCGTCCCGTTCGAGGGCGGCGTCGATGTCCTGGACGAAGCCGCCGTCATAGAGGTTTCCGGCAGCGTTGGTGCCGCCGGTGAAATTCCGCCGGATGAATTCGTGGTCGTAACCCTCCTTGAGCACGTAGAGCCCCAGAAACCGACCGTTCAAAGTCACCAACGCATGACTGGCCCGCGCGGTCGGCACGCCGGCTGAAAGGTAAAGCCAGCTCGCGAGGTTTTCGTCGAGGTAGGCGGGGTCTTGAACCGAATTATTGAGGTGCAGCTTGTCGAGCCCGAAGCCGCGTTGGCCGGGTTTGAGTTTGTCGAAATTCAGCGTGAGCGCTGGGTTGTCGTCGATGCTCCGGGTGCTGCCGGCGGCGCCCTTCACCTGCACGGCCACGGAGGTGAAGACGTTCGTGCCCACTCGCACGGTGGCCGGTTGGCTTTGGCGCGGATTGTTCCGCAACCCCTGCAAGGCCTCGCGGTTCAGGTTGAGCTCAAACTTGCGGATCGGCCCGGCGAAGAAGGCGGCGGCCTCGCGATCCCACTCCGCCCGGCGGGACACCACCGCGGCAGCGGGGGCGGGAGTCGCCGCGGACACGACGGTGGGGGCAAGCTGAAGCAGGCCCAGCAACGCCAAGAAGAAGGATCGGCAACGCATCGGCCGAAGTGGACTGGAGTCGGTGCCCGATGTTCAAGCCGCGGCTGGCGTGCGCGCGTAAAATTGAAGCAACGGGACAAAATGAGCGTGTCCCGCCGCGGCGGCGTCCGCAGGCTGTCGCCGTGTTTACCCCACGTTTATTCGTGTTCTGGGTGTTGCTACTGGCGCTGTCAGTCAACGCCAGGGCGGCTTTGCCGGCGTGGGATTTTTCGACCGAACCGCAGGCCGGCGAGTGGGGGACACCGCATGATTGCCACGTGGGCCCGGCGCAGCCCGGCCGCGGCTTGCCGCTGACGCTGACCGCGGCCGATCCCTACCTCTTCGGCCCCGCCCGGACGTATCCGACGGGGCAGGCCCTATGGCTGAACCTGCGCTTGCGCTCTGAATGTGGCGGTAATGGGCAGGTGTTTTTCTTCCAGACGGGGCCGAGCGAAGAGCAGTCGGTGCGATTTGTCGCGCCGGCGGGGGAGTGGACGACGGTGCGGCTGCCACTGCCGGCGTTGGGGGCCAACTACCGGTTGCGAATTGATCCCCCCGGCGACCGCGGCACGTGCGTGCTCGGCCGGTTGACCTTTGAGCCCCGGGAATTCCTGCCCTTGCCCGAGTGGCCGCAGCCGCTTCCGCCCATTTTGGCTGAGGACGCGCCGAGCGTGCGCAGTGGCGACCTAGAGCTGCTGCATGGGCCGGGCTTCGGCGGCTTTCTGGTGCGGGTGGCGGGCGCCGCGTTCGCCAGCGGTAACGCGCACGCCCAGTTGGGTTATCTCACGGCGGGCGGACCGCGTTGGCTGCCGTTGACGAATCGAGCCCAGGTCACCGTGGCTCGCTCAGTCGTGCAGGTCACGCTCGCCGTAGTGGATGCGGACGGGGCCAAGTGGCGGATCGAGCAACGCTTTCAACCGGCGCGCCGCGCGGGCGGAATCGAGGTCGAAACGCGGGTGACGGTGGATCGGGAACGGCGCGTGGTGTTTCTACCGCTGCTGACGTTGTTGCCGGGAGTCGGGGCGGCATTTGGCACGAACAAGACCCAAGGCTTGTTCGCGGGCGTCGAGTATTTGGAGAACGAGGCGAGCAGTTCGGAACGAGATCTGATCGGCGCACAAGCCCGCCGGCAGGTGCCGGATTCACTCAAGGTGACGTTTCCTTTAATGGCCTTGGTGGCGGACGGGCGTTGGGCCGCGCTCACTTGGGAATCGGGGCCCCACGTCTGTGCGTTGCACGACACCCCGGATCGCGTCTTCAACTCCGGGGGCAGTGCGCTGGCCCTGTTGTTCCCGGGGGCGGATCCAGCCGCCCGCGCAGACGGCCACGTGCTGCCTTACGAGGGCCGCGTATTGGCTGCCCAAGCACCGCTGATTCTGCGGGCCACAATTCTGGGCGGGCGGGGGGCCACCGTCGTGCCGGCCGTGCAGGAATATGTTGTCCGCCGGGGATTGCCGCCGCTGCCCCAGCCTGGCTACAGCGCAGGCGAATACTTCACTTTGGCGGCCCGAGGCTGGTTGGATTCTCAAATTCGCGCGGGGGACCAGTTTCGCCACGCGGTGGGGCCTACCTTTGGCAGCGCGCCCGCGGCGGATGCAGTCTTGTATTTGGATTGGCTGGCCGCCCACGTCGGGGATGCGGCGCTGGCGGGTCGGTTGACGGATCAAGCGAAAGCGTCGCTGGCGCGGCTCGCGCCGGCCGCTCGCAACCGTGCGGCGGTGGGCCACGTGCAGTATCCGGTCGCGGCGTTGGTGTATGGCGGCGTGGCGGAAAACGTGGCGGCGGCTCAAGCCGAAGGGCGGGCCTTCGTGGCGCGCTTTCAACCGGATGGCACGATGCCGTTTGAGCGGGCGGCCGGTGCCGTAGATCTCGGTTCGACCCATTGGTCGCGCGAAGCCAATGGGCTTGCGGGCACTCACGTCTTGTTGGCGCTCGAACGGGCGGTGCTCAGCAGTGATCGGCCGCTTTTGGCGGACGCCCTGAAATTGTTGCGGGGGCTGAACCGGTTTCGAGATTCCGTTCCCCGTGGCGCGCAGACGTGGGAAGTGCCGTTGCACACCCCGGATATTCTCGCGAGTGCTTACCTGTGTCGTGCGTATCTGCTCGGTTACGAACTGACCGGAGAAGAGGATTTCCTGGCCCAAGCGCGCTATTGGGCTTGGACCGGGATTCCGTTCATTTACCTCACCGCCCCGACCACCCAGCCCGTGGGAGTTTATTCCACCATCGCGGTGCTGGGGGCGACCCAGTTTGTCGCCCCGAATTGGATCGGTTTGCCGGTGCAATGGTGCGGGTTGGTTTATGCCGACGCGATTCGACGACTCGCCCGCCACGACGCGAGCGCCCCGTGGCGACAGTTGGCCGACGGCATTGCCTTCGCCGGCGTCCAACAGACGCACCGCGCGACCGAGCCCGACCAACAAGGTCTGCTGCCGGACAGCTTCGACCTGCGGGCTCAATTCCGAAATCCGGTGCCGATCAACCCCGCCACGCTCCTGCCTCTGGCCTTGCAGGCGTTTGGGGAGCCAGCCGTGTATGACTTTCGCGCGTTCTGGCGAACCGGCCTGCGGGTGCATGCCCCGGGCCCGATCAGCGCCGTGGTGGAGCGGCGTGATGGGGTTCAGTTTCGCGTGCAAGCTTGGCCAGCCACGCCTTGGCATGTGCTGGTGCAGGGAGTGACGTCGCCGGCGCGGGTGCGCCTGAATGGCCGCGATACGCCGCTACTTCCGCCGCACAGTTTTGACGCCGTGGCCGGCCAACTCATCCTGCAACTCACGAACGCCACCACCCTCGAAGTGTTCGTGGGCGATTCCGTTGACCAGCCCTGAATTCGGTGGTCGCGCCGCCGGCCAACTCGGGTCGGCAAAATTCCCATTTAAAGCCCAGCCGTTGACTCTGGGCACAAAAAGGCCCGGCGGGACTGGGGGCCGGCCGGGCGGGTTGGTCGCTGGCTTCGGGAAGTGCCGCCGGTTCACTCCGGTTTGGGCATCTGGGGCCCGAGGCGGAGGTATTCCCAAACCGCTTGGATCGTCTTGGGACCATCCCCGCCCTCGATGTCCGGCAGCGGGCTGCGGCCTTCTTCGTCGAAATAAACCGGCATCTTCGAGTCGGCTTGCAGCGCGGTCGGCGCCCGCAACCAGCGGCGGAAGAAAGATGGCTGCAAGCGATCAAACGAATAGCCCAGATTGATCCCTGGCGCCTCGAAGACTTGGGTCGCCCCGAGGTCGTTCACCGGATGGCAACTGATGCACTGTAGGCCACCCTGCGAGCCGACCAGTTTGTGGCCGGACTTGACCAAGTCCTCAGCGGCAGCGGGTTTGGGATCGGCGCCCGAGGTGGGGCCGAAGCCGTGGATTTGGGCTAGGCCGGCTGCCAGATTTTGGGCGTAAGCCGGGAAGGCTGGCATCCGCGATTCCAGCCACGGCCGCGGCTTGAGTTTCGCCGTGCCGCCGATGAATTGCGCCGCCCATTCGGGCTTCAACTTGCCGAGCAGGAGTTCGTAAGTCGGAAAGCCCTCATGCTGGCCGTGGCACGCCCGGCAGTTCAGGTGCTCGCTTTGTCGGGTCGTGAAATCGGCCGCCGTGTGTCGCGTGAGGGCCGTGCGATCGGTCGCCGCAAAAGCCCGCAACGCCGTCCGCTGTGCCGCCGTGAAGGCATAGGCGGGCGCCTTGGAATTATCCGTCGGGGTGTCCGCCAAGCAGCCTGCAGTCCATTTGTCGGCCGTGAGGTCCACCAGTGGTTTGGCGGTGAGTTCGGATTTCATGCCGTCCAGCGGGTGGCAGTTCAGGCACCCGCTGCTTGTGACGAGTTTTTTGCCTTGGGCGATGAGGGCCGCATCTGCGGGCGCACTCGTCGCTTCTGTCTTGGTGGCCGCGGCGCTGAGGAATTCGGCGAGGTTCTGGGCTTCGGCCGGCGTGAGCTTAAAGTTGGGCATCCGGATCCAAGCGTAATGCGCTTCGGGACGTTGCAGGAAGGCGGCCAAAGCACCGGGCGCAAACTTGGCGTTGACCCGTTGAAGCGAGAGTTGCTGGGGCTGCGCCTCGCCGCTGTCGGGCGAGCCGTGACAGGCGCCGCAATGCAGTTTTTCAAACAGCGCCTGGCCCACTGCGGCGTCACCTGGGGTGACCGCGAGCGGGGTGGGTCCCTGGAGGGAGGCGAGGAACGCTGCCACCGCCGCGGAATCGCCCTTGGCCTCGGTTCCGTGAAATAGTTTGGGCATCAACGAGCTCGGCCGAAGCACGGCTGGCTGCTCGATCCATTGGGCGAGCCACGCCGGGTTGCGGCGGGTTCCCAAGCCGTTGAAGGACGGCGCGTCCATGGTTAGTTCTGCCATACCCCCGGGCGTGATGTGACATTTCGCGCAGCGAGCCTCCGCCCACAGGTCGCGCCCTTGGTGGCGGAGTTGGCTGGCCTGGAGCTCGGCCGAATCCGCGGGCCGAAGTTCGGTCAGGGGCAGCGGATTGTAGGGCGTCTCCGAGTTGGACCAGAAGAGGCGGACAAACGCCTCGCCGTTTTCGGGGGCGGTGTATTCGGCTAGGAGTTGGTTGGTGCCCTTGTTCAGGCGCACGGTTTTGCCCTGGACCGGTTGGTCGCCGGTGCCCTCTGCATCCAGCGCGACGGTTTCGCCCACGGTCACTTTCAGGTGGCCGGTGAATTCGCCGTGAAAGGTGAAGTCGGCGCGCAGTTCGGCGCTAAGAGTGCCGGCCCACGCGGCCGTAAATTTGCCCGGCGCCACAAACGGCGTGGCCGGTTGGCCGGCGGGGACGTGCAGCCAGACGTTTGGCGCGAGGCTCACGTCGGACTTGCCGCCGCTGGCGACGGTCAGGGTTAAGCCGCGAACTTCGGATTCGGCCGCGAGGGTGGCACCGGTGCCGGTGGCCAACCAGACGGTCAACGCGGCGCAGCGGCGGAGCAGGTTCAGCGCAGGCATGGCAAAAAGACGTGCGAACATGGTGGCAGCTTCAGAAAAGTCGGCGCGACCGTAGGGAGGGCACCGGCCGGGTCAAGCGGACCGTGCCGGCGTCGGGGTGTGGAATTGGCAGTTCCTCCGAGAACGCCACGCTTTGGTGGGCGCAGGCGGCTTTGCCACCGTCCAAGTGCGTGCTTGATCGTCCTACCCTTAGCCCTGCGCGGGGCGGCAGGAGGCAGGGACAAACAAAAACCCGGCGGTCGCAAGGGCGACCGCCGGGTGGAAGTAAGAAGCTGACTCGCTGACCGCGTTCAGTTCAGCGCGTTGGCCGAAGGGATCTCGTGGATCGTGTGCTGGATATCTTGGGCGACGGGCGTGCCGTCCTTCGCCTTCAACGACCACTTGAGCGACTGGTTGTTGGCCAGCTTTAGGTCGGCGATCTTCAGCGTCACGGTCTTGCCGTCGGCACTGAGTTTGGCCGCGGTGATGTCGATGGTCTCGCGGCCTTTCTTCTCCGAATTGCCCACGTTCACCTCAGGGGAGCCGTAGGTTTCGCTGCGGATATAGTTCCAGCGTTTGCCGGACCAGTTCTGCACGTCTTCGACTGAGGCGGGGTCGAGCGGTTGGGTGAAGCTGAGCTGCACGCCGTCCTTCACGACCTTGACGCCGCGCACGGAATAGACGGGTTTGCCGGTGTAACGCACGCGGTCAAAGCCAGTGATGCGCGCGGCATTGGATTGCCATTCGCTGAGGCCGGCGATGTAGAGCTGGCCGTCGGTCGGGTGCCAACGGGCACGCATGACGGAGCTGGTGAACTTCAACGGAAATTTCACTGCGGCGGCCTGCTGACGGCCGTTGGAGATGTCCTGGCGCATGACGAGGTAGAGCGACGATTTGCCGTAGCTCTCGTAGAGCATTTCGCCTTTGAACGGGCCCCAATTGTCGTTGGGCACCCACGTCTGGCCGCCGTTCGAGTTGCAGAAGTCGGCGTGCGACAGCCACATGATGGGCGGCGCATACGCCTCGGCTGCGGCCTTGGGCGTGAGGTTGTTGATCACGCCGTGGAAGGTCTTGCCGTCCACCCAGTTGATTGGCGAGGTGGGCACCCAGGTGCCTTCGTTGTCGCCGGTCGTGATCTGGCCGTCGGCGCGGACGCCGATGCCGTTCGGGGCGCGGAAGCCACGGGCCACCACCTCGAACTTCTTGCCGTCGGGACTCACCTTGAACAGGCAGCCGGCGTGCGAGCAGACCGTGCCGTTGCCGCGGGAAGCCTTTTCGTCGCCGAAGCCGCGGCCGCCGCCGTTCACGGGGTTCGCCTTGGCGTAGTAGAAATTGCCGGCCGCGTCGCGCTGGAGATCGAACACGAACTCATGGAAGCCGCGCGTGGACATGATGTCGTGGTTGAAGGCCTCGTAGTAGTCCGCCTCGCCATCATTGTTGAAGTCCGTGAAGCGGGTGATGCCCTCGCGGCCGGAGACGTAGATCTGGCCGTCCACGATCTGGAGGCCGAGCGGCTCATACAGGCCGGAGGCGAAGCGGCTCCATTCGAGTTGCTCCAGCGTGCTGTCGAGGCCGGAGACGATCCAGATATCGCCGTCGTGCGTGCAGAGCGCGGCGCGCTTGCCGTCGGCAAAGAAGTCCATGCCGCCGAAACGCACGCGGCGCTTCCAGGGGTTGTCTTCGGGCGCGGTGATGGAGTCGGTCACGTAGGCGCCGTCGGGCGTGGCGCTGGTGTTGAGTTTGCCTTGCAGCTTCACCGTCTCGGTCCAGCGCTTGGGTCCGCCCTTGGAATAATCCGCGAGGTCAGGCGCTTGGGCCGCGATGCCGGCGAACTTGGAGGAATCGGCCTCGGCACCGGTCCAGATGGCGACCTTGATCGTCCCGCCTTTGGTGCCGGTGGCGAATTTCAACGAAACGCGTCCGCCCTCTGCGGCGAGCGAAGCGCCCTGCGGCAGGTTGGCGGCCGTCACGACGGTCACCTTGCCGTTCCCCGCGATGGTCACGGAATTATCGGCCGTCACTTTAACCGCACCTTCAGCGTCGGCGAGGGCGAGGGAGAAGGGGGCCTTGGTTTTGCTCGATTTGAAGAAGAGGAAGCGTGAGGTGGGCGGCTCCACCTTGATCGTGCGGGTGAAGGCAATTTGGCCTTCAGTGGCGACGCTGCCGGGTTGTTCGGAAATCAGCGTGTTGCCGTTGACCGTGTAGTTGAGCAGCACGTTCATCCCGTTCACGTGGACGCCCTGCCAGTGCGCTACCGACTTGTCGATCGGGCCGTAGGGCTCGGGGCGGGTGTCGGCGTAGCTGCCGTTGGCGCCGGCGACTCCGGGACCGAAGCCGACGGCGAACTTCTGGTCGCCGATCATCTGGGGATGCTTGCCATGGTTGCCGTCGAAGACGACGCCATGGGTGTCCACAAAACCGCCGGTCCAGCCCGCGACGAGGCGCAGGGTGTCGGTGTCCCAAAGCACGGCGGCGTCATTGCCCACGCGGATGGCGTAGCCCTTGTAGGCGACGTTGTTGGTGGGGATGTTGACGCCGATGCAGGCGGCTTGGAACGGGAAGTCGTCCTGCATCATGCGGTAAGTGGCGCCCTTTTGGGCAAAGGCGGGCAGCGCGGTAAAACCGGCCGCCGTGGCCACGGCGAGCGCGGTGCGACGCCAGGCTGGAGACAGCTGAGCAAACATGGTTCGAGAATTTGTGGTGAAGCCGACGGGAATCGTCCAGACAACAAAGCGTTCCACACACTTACACCCAAGCTACCTGAGCTCCGTTCCCGTCGGCCGGCGGGAACGGACTGACCCCGACTCGGGCGCATTCAAGCGGGCTTGGGAGAAAGTGTTTGGAGCCTGGTGGACGCGGTCTCGCCAGGCAGAAATCCCGGCCCACGTCGCCGCCTTCAGGGGGCGGCCGGCGGCCTTCGTTGGGGCGATTATTTCAAGTCGCTGGCGGCCAAGGCCAACTCGCGACGTAAATTCGCCTCTAGTTCCTCCAGCAGGACAAAGATGGAATCGCCCGCCCCGACGGGAAAGATCGCCGGCTCAACCCCGTTGGCTTTCATCCCCGGGATCCACATTTCGAGGAATCGCTCGAGGTCGATCGCCTTGGGCGTATACGCCTGCCAGTCATCCGCCCGGTATCGTTCGGCATAGACCTCATGCGGCCAGAGCGGGAAATATCGCTTTTCGCCCTGTCCCAGGGTCGCCCAACCGTCGCTATGCAGGCCCCACACTTTCCGGGAGGCGCAGACGTGTTTAATGAAATACTCATAACGGTGTTTTCCATCCGCGGTGAGCAGGCCTTCGATTTCGTTACCGTTCGGGATCCAGGGCATCGGAGTGCAGTGGTGGGGCAATCGTTGGAAGCGATGAAGCGCTTGGTGAAACGACTCTAGGTCGAGGCGGGTTTTGGCCGAGGGTTTACACCGGAGCGGTTTCTTCCTCCCGCACATACGTCTCAAACTCATGCCGGACATGCGGCGGGATGCGCGCCCGGAAATACGCCTGCTCGCCACTGTAATCCTGTTCCACGATCTGCGCGACCGCATGCAGGCGCGCGATGAGCTGTGGTTCGGTGTGCGGAATCCACAGCGTGAGGAAGTCCCGGATCGGCTTCAGCATCGCGCCGAGTTCGGCCATGAGTTCCGAGAAACCCGCGCCAGTCTTGGCCGAGACGCAGACGCCTTTAGTGAACTGCGGCAGTAACCGGAGGGCGGCGTTTTGGCCCGCCTCACGGTCCACCTTGTTGAACACCATCAGGGTGGGCTTTTGGTCGGCGCCGATCTCGGAGAGCACCTCATTGACTGCCCGGATTTGCGCCTCGGCGTGCGGATGGCTGGCGTCCACGACGTGCAGCAGCAGGTCGGCTTCGACGACTTCCTCCAAAGTGGCTTTGAAGGCCTCGACCAACCCGTGCGGCAGTTTGCGGATGAAGCCCACGGTGTCGGATAACAGCACGTTTTGGTTGGTCGGCAGGCGCAGTCGGCGGGTGGTCGGGTCGAGCGTGGCGAAGAGTTTGTCCTCGGCGAGTGCGTCGGCGCCGGTCAAGGCGTTGAGCAGGGTGGATTTGCCGGCGTTGGTGTAGCCGACGATGGACGCGAGCGGCCACTGGTGACGCTGCCGGCCGGCGCGTTGGGTGGCGCGCTGTTTGCGGACGGAGGCCAGTTCGTCGCGGATGGAATCAATGCGCTGCTGGGTCTTGCGGCGGTCGGCTTCGAGCTGAGTTTCGCCTTCGCCCCCGATGGCGCCGGCCGCGCCGCGCTGACGCGACAAATGGGTCCAGTAGCGGGTGAGCCGTGGGAGCAGGTATTGCAGTTGCGCCAGCTCGACTTGCAGCCGGCCTTCCCGGGTTCGAGCCCGTTGGGCGAAGATGCCGAGAATAAGGCCGGTGCGATCCAACACCTTGCAGGAGAAGATTTTTTCCAGATTGCGCGTCTGGGCCGGACTTAGTTCGTCGTCAAAAATGACGGTGTCGACGGTGTGGGTCTGGCAAAACTCGGAAAATTCCTCGGCCTTGCCCTTGCCGACGTAGGTGGCTGGGTTCGGGATATCGAGCTTTTGCAGACCTTCCCCGACCACTTTGGCGCCATACGTGCCGGTGAGTTCGCCCAGTTCGTCCAGCGAATCGCGCACCTCCCACGTGGAACGGGACTTGAGTTCGACGCCCACGAGGAATGCGCGGGTGGTCTTTTGGTCAGCGTTAGTGAGCAGGGATTTCACACGGAGAAAGGCGGTCAACGCTAGCAGGGCCGGGCCGGGCGTCCACTCCGGGGAGAGCCGGAATTCGCCGGGACAATCCGAGATGGGATTCCGCTCGTTTGCCGGGTGACGACCGGCCCGGGCCTCGACTAACGTGTGAAGGCGGCCGGGGACGGAGTAAAGTTGCGGGAAACCGTCGTCCCGGCGCGCACTTTAGATGAATCCCGTCCGCCTTGTTTTCATGGGCACGCCCGAGTTGGCGCGCACCGTTCTAGCCGGTTTGGCTGAAGATCCGCGGTTCCAGATCTTAGCCGTCGTGGTGCAACCGGACAAACCGACTGGGCGCGGCCTGCAACTGACGCCGCCGCCGGTCAAGGTGGAGGCGCTGGCCCGTGGCCTGCCGGTGTTACAGCCCCTGAAGGCGCGGGAGCCGGCTTTCTTGGAGCAATTGCGGGTGTTGGCGCCGGACCTGATCGCCGTGGCCGCTTACGGCCAGATCCTGCCGCAGGCGTTGTTGGACATTCCGCGCCATGGTTGCGTGAACGTGCACACGTCCTTGCTGCCACGTTGGCGCGGGGCGGCGCCGATCCAATGGGCAGTGGCGGAGGGCGACGCGGAAAGCGGCGTCACCCTCATGCGCATGGAGGCGGGACTGGATACCGGCCCGATGATCGCGGAAGTGCGCACTCCCATTCACGCGGACGACACCGGCCAGACCCTGCACGACCGGTTGGCGCAGTTGGGCGGCCAATTACTGTGTGCGACGATTTCGGCCTACATCGCCGGCGAACTGCCCCCGCGCGCGCAACCGGCGGAGGGCGTCACTTACGCGCGCAAGATTACCAAGGACGACGGCCGGCTGGATTGGAGTCAGCCGGCGGTGGTGCTGGGGCAACGGTTGCGGGCTTTTACCCCGTGGCCAGGGGCGTTTGCGTTCCTTCCCGGAGAACCGAAACCTAAGTTGCTCAAGGTGCATGCCGCGGTGCCGGTGACAGCACCGGTGGGGGCTGCGCCGGGCACCGTGCTCGCGGCGGACAAGGGGGGGCTGGTAGTGGCTTGCGCCGTCGGGGCGTTACGGCTGACGGAAGTCCAGCCCGAGGGCGGGCGGCGCATGCGGGTGGAACAATTTTTGGCGGGGCATCGGTTGACCCGGCTGGAGTGAAGTGCGGGGCGAACGGGGCGCCGCCTAGCCACTTTACCGCGCTTGCTTCCCGTCGGTTCCAGGTGTGCGCTTCGTCGCTGCCCTACTATGAATCGTCGCTTCTTTCTTAGCCTAACTGCCTCGGCTCCGTGGGGCGTCTTGGCTCAACAGTCGGTCTGGTCGCTCGACGAACTGCTGAGTTCGGGGGAACAACTGCTGCGCGACCGGGTAGATCCTCAGTTATTGCAGGCACTGCCGCAGTTGGATCGCGACCGGGTGGGCCAGTTTCTGAGCCGGTTTCAGCGCGATTTGCAGGGCAATTACGTCGTCGATCTGGCGGCGATGAAGTCCACCGCGCGGACGATGCTCCCGGTGTTGCAGGCCAATCCGGCTTCGCAGCCCTACGCGAGTTGGTTGGCGACCCGACTGGACTACTTCGACGTGGCTGACCAGTTCCGGGTAAGTATCCCCGCGCCCGTCACGCCGCCGGGCCAGCCCAAGAAACCGACTCCCAATCCTTCGCCGGCCCAGCAACGACAAGTTTGGGAACGGCAGGTCGCCAAAGAGCCGGCGCCCCGAGCCGCCGCCACGTTGGTGCCGCGGCTGAAGCCCCTGTTTGTCCAACAAGGGGTTCCGGCCTCGCTGGTGTGGGTCGCCGAGGTGGAATCATCCTTCAGCGTCACCGCCCAAAGCCCAGCGGGAGCCGTGGGGCTTTATCAACTGATGCCGCAGACGGCGCAGGGATTGGGCCTGAAGCTGAGTCCGCGGGACGAGCGGCTGGACCCGGACAAGAACGCCACGGCGGCGGCTCGCTATCTCCGGGCACTGTATCCGCGCTTTAAGGACTGGCGGCTAACGCTGGCGGCCTACAACTGGGGGCAGGGCAACGTCCGCCGGCTGCTAGAAAAGCGTCGCGCCACGACTTACGACGCGATTGCGGTGCATTTACCGGCCGAAACGCAGATGTATGTGCCCAAAATTGATGCCGTGCTGAAGCGTCGAGAGCGGCTTGGCCTGCCGCAATTACCCGCCCCGACGCGGTAATTCAGGCGGGCATTGACGACACTGGGCGAGCGCCGCCGATACGGTTACCGTAAAAATCGACGCTTCGGATCACCGCGCCGGCGCACGCCGACCTTCATCTCCGCGCTCAGCAGTGCGTCGGCGGGCCCGAGACGCCGCCGGTTGGTTGTTCCGCGGGTAGAATCCCATTTGCCGGCGGGTGAACCACGCGCCACTGGGGGGGAGGCTTCAGATGCCTGAAGCGAGCCCGATCCTTCAACTCCAACGGGTCTGACTGCTCACTTGGGGGCCAGCGGTGGAGATTGGGCTGCGTTGGCTCCGAGTGGGCTCGTTTCCTCAGTTCGGCGGCTAACTCCAATTCCATTCATCATCTCCCGGGTGGTTATGGGATCTGATTCATTTCAGCGCGACTGACTAAAAAACGACAGCGACCTAAGGGCTGAAAACTTAACTGAAATATATTTCATCAAACGATGACCGCGATTTTTAAGGGATTTCTGATTGTGAGCTGCTGGCGTTGAACGGCCGTGGCACCCGCAGTGCTTTTGAGTGGGTATCCGGTTCGGGTGTCGCAATTCAACCACCACAGGGTGGGTCCGCGACCGGAGCGATCAGTTAGAACGAACAACGCCATGAAGAAAATCGAAGCGATCATCAAACCCTTCAAACTCGAAGAGGTGAAGGATGCCCTCCACGACGTGGGCATCGAAGGCATGACTGTCAGCGAGGTCAAAGGCTTCGGCCGCCAAAAGGGCCACACTGAAATCTATCGGGGTAGCGAATACACCGTGGATTTCCTGCCCAAGATCAAGCTCGAGCTGGTGGTGGCTGACAACAAGGTTTTGGCAGCGACGCAAGCCGTGGTTAAGGCCGCGAAGACGGGCAAGATTGGCGACGGCAAGATCTTTGTCTCCCACGTCGAAGAAGCCATCCGCATCCGCACCGAGGAAAAAGGGGAGGCGGCGGTCTAAGTTTTCCAAGAAACCCTTCAAACGACATTCATCCCATGAAGAAGCTGTTATTTATTCTAACCTGCGCCTTGTTGGCGTTTACCAGTCTGGACGTGCGTGCCGCCGATCCGAGTTTGGAGGAGCGCATTGCTGACCTTGAATCGTATGTGAACAACGCGGCCCGGGCGACGGCCGGGAATACGAACGTCACCTCGAAGATCGCCGGTCCAGGACCGGGTCACAACGCGTGGCAGATGACTTCCACAGCGCTGGTTCTGTTCATGACTCTGCCCGGCTTGGCGCTGTTTTACGGCGGTTTGGTGCGCAAAAAGAATGTCCTGTCCGTGCTCGCACAGTGCATGGGTATCGCGGGTTTGGTGACGATCCTCTGGTGGGCGATCGGTTACAGCCTATCTTTCGGCGCTGGCAACGCCTTCATCGGCGATGCCGCCTACGCCTTCTTCAAAGGCGTCGAACCCGGCAATGTGGGGGCTGGCTACTACTGGATCAGTGATTCGATGTGGGCGATGTTCCAGTTGACCTTCGCGATCATCACGCCGGCGCTCATCATCGGCGCCATCGCTGAGCGCATGAAGTTTGTTGCGGTGTTGCTGTTTGTTACCCTGTGGATGTTCGCGGTTTACTTCCCCTTTGCCCACATGGTGTGGTCGACCACGGGTTTCATGTGCGGTCCGTTGAATCCGGGAGCCACGATCAAGGCGCTTGATTTTGCAGGTGGCACCGTGGTGCACATGACCTCGGGTTGGAGTGCTTTGGTGCTCTGCATCATCTTGGGTAAGCGCAAAGGGTTCGGCAAAGAGCCGATGACGCCGCACTCGATGACGCTCTGCATGGTGGGCACCGGCATGCTCTGGGTCGGCTGGTATGGTTTCAACGCCGGTTCGGCACTCGGGGCGGATGCGATTGCTTCCAACGCCTTCACCACGACGACTCTGGCGGCCGCAGTAGCTGGTTTTGTCTGGGCGATGACCGAATGGCTCACCCGGGGCAAACCCAGCGTGTTGGGCTTCTGCTCGGGGATTGTTGCCGGCCTCGTCGTGATCACTCCGGCGTGCGGTTTTGTTACCGCGCAGTCCGCGGTCATTATGGGCATCCTGGCGGGCATCGTGCCTTACCTCGCCTGCTCTTACTTAAAGAAGATGATCGGTTATGATGACGCGTTGGACACCTTCGGCGTCCACGGAATCGGCGGCACCTTGGGGGCGATCTTGACCGGCATCTTTGCCGATGAAAAAGCCAACTCGGTGGTCGCGGGTCTGAAGGCCGGTCTACTCGGTGCGCAAATCAAAGCCGTGCTGTTGACGGTCGTTTGGAGCGTGGTGGCGACGACCATCATCGCTTTCATCGTCAAGGCCGTCGTTGGCTTGCGTCCGACCGAGGAAGTCGAAATTGCTGGTCTCGACCTCGCCGAACATGGCGAAGAAGGATACCACTCTTGATTTGGTCGTGTGTGTGAACGGCCGCGCTCGGTTTTCCGGGCGCGGCTTTTTCGTTTCTAGGTTTGGAGCGAGTTGGAGTCGCCCCCGTTTAGAGCACTTCGATGAGCAGTGCGGTGGTATTGTCCCGGCCACTGTTGGCGATGGATTCGCTCACCAAACGTTGGGCGGGATTGGTGCTCGGAAAAGGGCCCGGGGTGCGGATCAGATCGTCGAGGGCGCTGTTGTAGAGTCCGTCGGTCAGCCCATCGGAGCAGAGCAAAAACCGGTCGCCCGGTTCGTAGGCTACCGCGCCCACCTGTGGTTCCACGAATTGGTTGGAGCCGCCCAGTGACTTCTGGAGCACGTTACGGCGCGGGTGGGTGCGGGCTTCGCGCTCGTTGAGCTGGCCGTTGCGGAAAAGCCAGCCGACGTAGGTGTCGTCGTTGCTAAGCTGCTTGAGGCCACCGGCGGCGGGCAGGTAGTAAAGCCGACTGTCACCGATGTGCCCGAAATACATCCAAGTGGGGGTAAACCAACAGAGCGTAAGCGTGGTTTCCATGCCGCGACACTCCTCGTAGCTGTTACCCACGTAAGCGAGTGCCCGATGAATCTGGCTGAACAGCTCCGCCAGGACATCGGAAGCCCCGGACGAAAGTCCTCGCGCCGCCTGCTTGAACGAATGGGGCAAAAGAGTGGTGATTTTTTCCACCGCGATCCGGCTGGCGAATTCCCCCGCCTTGGCGCCCCCCATGCCATCGCACACCGCAAAGGCAAAATCAGTGGGGGCTAAGGGGGCGTCTCCCAATTTGCCGAGGCGATTCGCTTCTTGAGCGTTGAAGCGGAGGGCGAGGAACGAGTCCTCGTTGTTAGGCCGGACCTTGCCCTTGTCGGTCCAGCCAAACCATCTCAGGGAGCTGGCCGTGGATTCTTCGGGAGGCGCGTCCATATCAGGGCAGTGGCTTGAAGCCGGGCAGCAGGGTTGCAAACTCAAAATCGATCAGGCAGAAGCGGCCATCCGTCTGGCGGTAGGTGACATTACGCATATCGGCGTCGTCATGGCGCACTCCGAAGGGTTCCAATTCAGCAAACAATTCCCGCGTCCGCGCCGCGTCCAAGTGTTCCACGCGGGAGCCGCAATTGGTGGTCACGATTTGAAGCTTTTCAGGATCTGCCGCGAGGAGTTTGGGCACGAAATTGCAGCCCACGGCGGCGAGGTGACGCAGAATTTGGACTTCGTTGTCGAATCGCTTCTGTGCGTCTGTGCCGTGGTAGGTTTTGAACACCCGGCCATCGAAGCCGAGGTAAACCGTGGCGCGGAGAGTATCCTTAACTTTCAGCATTTTAGGAGGCAGCGGCTAAAAGAGGCTGTAACGAGGCGGTCACAAATTTCAACTATGCTGTTTCAGAGTGGCCGGTTTTGGTCAGTTAATGAGCGGAATTATTCACCATGCACAAATGGATGCATAAAATGATGATTCGCCGGCAGCCCTTCGGAAAATTTCCGTTCCCTCATTTCCCCCGTATTTTCGGGCATAAAAGCTCGTTCTTGCTTCCGAAAAGTCACCGTGCATTCTTCGCCGCCGAAGCGGCATCTTGCGTGCTCTCGATTCATTCCGCATGAGGAACGAATCAAAAAATTCCTCCATTCACATCCATGGCGAAATATAAACTGGAATACATTTGGCTCGATGGCTACGAGCCCGTCCCCAACCTCCGCGGCAAGACCCAGGTCAAGGAGTTTGCCAAGTTCCCGAAGCTGGAAGAACTCCCGCTGTGGGGTTTTGACGGCAGTTCTACCCGGCAGGCTGAAGGCCGGAGTTCCGACTGCATTCTGAAGCCGGTGGCGGTCTATCCTGACCCGACCAAGAAGAATGGCGTGCTCGTTTTGAGCGAAGTGATGTTGCCGGATGGCACTCCTCATCCCACGAACGCGCGCGCCACCATCTTGGATGACCCCGGCGCTTGGTTTGGCTTCGAGCAGGAGTATTTCCTTTATCAGGACGGAAAACCCTTGGGCTTCCCCGAGTCAGGCTTCCCCTATCCGCAGGGTGAATACTACACCGGGGTCGGCTACAAGAACGTCGGCGACCTCGCCCGCGAGATCGTGGACACGCATCTTGATCTCTGTCTTGACGCCGGCATCAACCACGAAGGCATCAACGCCGAAGTGGCCAAGGGACAATGGGAATTCCAAGTTTTCGGCAAAGGCTCAAAAAGCGCCGCTGACCAGGTCTGGGTCGCCCGTTACCTGCTCATTCGCCTGTGCGAAAAATATCAAGTGGACGTGAACTTCCACTGCAAGCCGCTGGGCAAGGACGTGGATTGGAACGGCTCGGGCATGCATTCCAATTTTTCGACGACCCACATGCGGGAAGTGGGCGGTAAGGAATACTTCGAGTCGTTGATGGCGGCGTTCGACAAATATAAGAACGAGCATATTGCCGTCTATGGACCGGACAATCATCTCCGACTAACCGGACTCCACGAAACGCAGTCGATTGACAAGTTCAACTACGGCATCGCCAACCGCGGCGCCTCCATCCGGGTGCCGCACAGCTTCGTCAACAACGGTTACAAGGGCTACTTGGAAGATCGCCGCCCGAACTCCCAAGGCGATCCCTACAAGATCGCCAGCCGTATCCTGCAGACGATCGCGACAGTGCCGCTGCCGGCTGCGCCCGCCAAGAAAGCGGGTAAGAAGTAACCCCCAAAGTTGGAGCTTAAATCAGACGGCGCAGGCTTTTCCTGCGCCGTTTTCTTTTTGTTGGCCGCCTTCCGTTCAGACCAAGTCGGGCTCGCCGATGACCGGGGTGTTATCCCGGGTTTGAGTGCCCTTGGCCTTGAGGCTCTCGGCGGCGTTGGCGTAGCCGGGGACGATCCGGTTCAACTGTTCCTGCGTGGCGCCCAAGTGGTCGCGAATGAGTTTCCCGAGCACTGAACGGTAATCCGTATTGCGTTGGAGGTAGCGCCCGGTGGCTTTGAAAAGGGTGCCGGTGGGACCCGTTTGCCAAGGCACAGATTGATCACCGGTGCCGCCGCAGTTAAAGACGCCGGTGCGTCTCACTTCGCCGAGCGGGCCGGCTTCGAAGCCTTTGATCCCGCCACCGGCGGTAAACATGACGCTGGCTTCGGCGTGATCGGTGCCGTTGTCAGAGTTTTCCACCGACGTCCGCCCGAATTCGGAGAGGGTTACGACGGCGAGGTCGTCCCAACGGCACTTGTCGGGGTAGCGGTTGAAATACTTGTTCAAGGCATACATGGCCCACCCGACGCGGCGGAGTAGGTTGGCGTGTGAGCCGGTGTGGGAACCCGTGGTGCCCGTGGCGTTGGGTTGATCGACCTGATTGCTGTGAGTGTCCCAGCCGTCGATGGAAACGCCGGCAACGAGGGCGTCCGTTTTGTTCAGCACCAACGCCGCCGCCTTGAGGCGGTTGAATAGGTCGTAGCTGCTGGTGGGCACGACGTATTTATCGGCGCGAGTGCTGGTGGAACTGCGTCGCCAGCCGCCATTTTTTTCGTTGGTGGTGGGGAAGAGGTAGTAGCCGCCACCGTTGGCGTTGGCGTAGTCGGTGTCGCCGTCGGTCGCGAGGTCGTCGCGGAATGTGTTGCCAGCTTCCGAGAAGTCGATGTTCGCAAAAATCTGCAAGGAGCTGGCGAGGTTGCCGTATTGCAGTTCGAGGAAATCCCGGTCGCGTTTGTCGGCGAAGCGAGCCCGGTTGGCGGCGGCGAGAAAGGTGTCGGCCTTGGCGTTGCCTTGGGGTGTGTTGGGCACGGCGAGGAGGTTGAACCGGGTTGGATCGCTGACGTTGGTCATGGCCGCCTTGGAGCCGCGCAGGATCAACGGCAGGGAGGAGCCTATGCTGACGCCTGTGAGGGGCGCGGTGTTGGCGAGGCCAGATTCCACCATGGCCCGGTAAAGGATTCCGTCCTTGGTGTTGTTGTCGTTCGGGGCGCCGCTTTCCCAATAATTCTGCGAGTCGAAATGCGAACGGCTTTGCTTGGGGTAACCTACCCGGTGGATCGCCGCGAGGTCGCCGGCGTTATAGATCGGCGCGAGAAATTTCAGGGCCGGATGTAAGGCGGCGAACCCATTGCCGAGCCCGAGTCCGTAGGGATGGTCGTAAACTCCCGCTGCGGGACCTGCCTCGGGGAAAACTGCCCGGCCGATGGCTGCAAAGGATTGGAGTGGGTCTTTTTTAATTTCAAGGTCCACGCGGTTGGGCGGTCCATAGGCGGAATCGCCCAAGGGAATGACCGTGTTGAGCCCGTCGTTGGCACCGCGCAGGAAGATGAAGAGCAGTTTCTTGACGCGGCCGTTACTGCCGGGCAGTCCGATGCTGCCCTCCGCCAAGGCCCGTTTCATCACGAACGGCACGTCGGTCAGAGTGGCGAGCGCCGTGCCCAGCCCAAGGGCGGCGGAGTGCGATAAAAACGAGCGACGAGAGATAATGTTCATGGCGAGAGGCTCAGGTGGCGCGTGGGCGGGGCTTATTGTTCTTGGAAGCGCTGGGTGGACAACAGCAGGGCCACTAGACCGCGAACCCGGAGATCGTAGTTCGAGCTGCCAGTGGCCAATTGGTTAAAGTCCGACGTGGTGACGCCATCGTCGCCGGTGTTCAGAAAGGTGACGGCCAAGTCCCGAAATTCACCCAGGTTCGCCGTGCCTTCGGCGGGGAAGAGTAGATCTGTGAAGAAGCGGGCGACGGCACCCGCGTCGTTCAATTGAGCCGCGGGCAATTTTTTGAGGAGCAGTCCCACCGGATCGGTCGTCGTGGCGGTGCCGGCGTCGGACTTGCCCGTCATGCTGACTGGCATGAGGGCGGATTGCACGAAGCGGATCCGTTCAGTGAGCGTGCCGGCGCTGATCCAAGCTGGGGCGTCCTCGGGATAACCGTCGGGTTCGGCGCGGTCGAACAGGCGCAGGCGGCCAGCGCGATTGATGATGCCGGCGAGCGAATAGCCGTCGGTGTCGGCGGTGAATGAACCGTCCTCGTTGCGGGCCCGCAGCGCGCGCACCGTGCTCACGGCGAATTCCAACGGGGTCTTGACCTTTTGCAACGATCCCGCGTGGGAGTGGAACAAGTCCGAGTTCAGGATGGTTCGGAGCACTTCGCGAAGCTGGCCTTTTTGGGTGCCTTGATCCCAAGCGAGCATGCATTGGTAAACCAGAGTCTCCTCTGGTGTTTGGTGGTCGTCGCTAAAGTCGTAGCCGAGGTGAAATCCGTCGTGAACGAGGAGTCGGCAGAGTTTCACCGAGATAAATTCCATCGTAAACGGCTGGTTCGCCATGTGGCTAATCAGGTCGTAGCCCTCCTTGATCCCGTTGGTGCCCGTCTGGTTTGCTGCCAGCACCAAGCCGTAGGGTTGGCCGGCCCAGCGCGGGCCAAAACGGGCGGGAATGATCTTGGGCTTGGTGGTATCGACCGAGCCGTCGGGCTTGGTCTGGTAGAAGAGGTGTTTGGCCGAGAGGTTGTGCCGGGTGCCCTGGTAGTTGAACGCCCAGAGCCCCTGAAGGTTGGGATTGGCATTCAGCTCGGTCGTGTTGGTGAGCGTCGGGTCAAGGTAGGTCTTTGAACGGAGCGCGAAGGGGTTGAATTCCTGATTGGTTTGGACGAGTTCGAGCGTCCAGCCGGTCCAAGCTCGGGAGATTTGGACGATGTCTTGTTGGTCGTAGCCGTTGTCCACGCCAAAGCAGAAGAGTTCGCACAATTCCCGGGCGTAATTCTCGTTGGCGATGCGGGTGCCGTTGCCGCGGGACCCCACGGTGTCCAGATAGACGATCATCGCCGGGCTTTCGGCGCTGATCTTGAGCAAGTCGAGGAAAGTGACGTCGGGGCGGAGCAGGGCGTCCTGCCAACGCAGGTTTTCAATGAGCTCGGTGCGGGTCGAGATTTGGTCTGCTTGGGTGCCGTCGTAACCGCGGTTGTCGAAGTAGTCCCGGGTCTTGGAAATCTGCGTGACGAAATGGTTTTCAAGGAACTGCCGGAGCACTTCCGACAACTGCCGCCGGGCTTGGACCGCGTGCAGAATATGCCAAGCGCGCAGATCTGTAAGGGTGCCTTCACCGCTCAACAGTTTGGCCAAGATCTGGGCCGGCGAATTATCCTGTCCCGATAGGCTGGCGGTGCTGCTCACCCCGCTGCCACCCAAGCGCACCACCAATGGGCTGTCTTCCGCCGAGGTGCGATACCAAAAGCTGAGGGTCATGGGCGTGCCCACCGCGACGGTTGGGGTGATGACTTGGTAGATCGAAGTCCCTTGGCTGTCGCCCCCGGAGGCGGCCACCAAGTGGAGACAGGCGCTCCCGTTTTGCGCATAGTCGGTCGTCACGGCAGAAGCCACCAGATTGGCCGAAACGGTCCACGAGCCTGTCAAACCGGTCTCGAAGTCGGCGTTTTTCAGCAAGTTGGTCTGCGTGCCGGTATCGGACGAACCCACGACCAGACGAAAGTTGTCCACATAGGCGTCCCCACTGCCTTCCAGATACATGTAGAGCCGAGTTTGCCCGCCGGAAGTGCTGGCAACTCCCGTGACTTTGACCTGTTTCCACCGTGGAGTTGGATCCAAAAAATCGAGGGTTTCACTCAGCTTTTCCGGGGCTAATTGCTCGGCCAGATAGGCGCCGGAGCCGAGGGCCCGAACGCGCTCCAACTCGTCGGGCGTTGGTCCATACGCGATCCGGTGGAGCAATGTGGTCGCGGTCAGGGTGTCGGCGGCTAGGGGCACCGCTTCCACTTGGAAGAAGCGCTGGTCCCACTGGAGGGCGGCCCCGGTAAACTGGAACCCAGTTAAAACCGCTTCGGCAGCGGGCGCGAAAAGACCGTTTACCGTGGGGGCCTGTAATAGCCGATATTCGAGGGTGGCCGGAGCGGGGGCGAACTCAACGACTGGTCGGCCGTTTTGCAGCCCCAGCGTCAGCACGTCCGGCGTTTCGCGAGCCTGCGCCAGCAGCGAAGCCAGCGCGGCAAGCCAACCGGAGGCCGAACTGAGGGTGGTCAACCAGCGATGCGACCAAGAAGGTTTCATACGAGTGCGGGCAGGAAAATCAAGCAGTTGCGGGGCCGATCACGGCGGGAAGAGGAAATCGTGTGCCCAATGGTTTTACGAGGACGGTGGGGCTGGGATGGCGGAAGAATGAGCTCCCGCAAACACCCTGTCCGCCCTCTAAAACTGGTTAAATTCCGCCGTCTGACCCGACGACGGAATGAGTGTCGGCGCGGATTTCGATCCCCTGCGACCGCAATGCCTACGGGTGGCCCAACTCGCTGGACCGGCCGCCATTCAGTAGAAACAGGACGGCCATTCTCACGGCCAGACCGTTGGTTACTTGCTCCAAGATGACGGATTGAGGGCCGTCGGCCAACTCGCTCTCAATCTCGATCCCGCGGTTGATCGGCCCTGGGTGCATGATGAGCGCGTCAGGTTTCACCCATTGCATGCGCGCCGGATTGAGGCCGAAAAGGGCGGCGTATTCCCCGGTGCTGGGGAACATGGTGACGCGTTGCCGCTCGTGCTGGATGCGCAGCAGGTTGATGACATCGGCATTGCGCAGGGCTTCTTCCAAGCGCCAAGTCACCCGGACATTGGGGTGGAACGACTCCAACTGTTTGGGCACCAAGGTTGGGGGGCCGCAGAGAGTTACGTTGGCCCCCAGCTTGACCAACGCCCAGAGGTTCGACCGCGCGACCCGGCTATAGAGGATGTCGCCGAGGATCGTGACGTTCAGCCCGTCAAGGCGGCCCTTCTTTTCGCGGATTGTAAACGTGTCGAGCAATCCCTGGGTCGGGTGCTCGTGGGCGCCATCGCCGCCGTTGACGATGTGGGCTTTGGCGAAGCGGCTGAGGAAATGTGGCGCTCCGCTCGCGTTGTGGCGCAGGATCACGAAATCCGCTTGGAGAGCCTCCAAGTTTCGGATCGTGTCCTTCAGGGTTTCGCCTTTCTTTAGGGAGCTCGCCTCCGCCGTGAAGTTGATGACGTCGGCACTGAGGCGGACGGCCGCCAGTTCAAAGCTGATGCGGGTGCGGGTGCTGGGTTCGACGAATAGGTTGATGACAGTTTTCCCGAGCAGGGCCGGCACTTTCTTTTTGGGCCGCTCGCCCAATGCCTTGAAGTGGCGAGCCGTATCCAAGATGAGGGTGAGCTCCTGCGGCGAAAGCGACTGGAGGTCGAGCAAATGGCGGCGATTCCACGTCATGGCTGAAGCTGCTGGAGGGTTACGGTGTCGTTGCCGCCGTCTTCTAGGAAGGAAACCTCAACGCGTTGAGTGCGTGAGGTCGGCACATTTTTGCCCACGAAATCGGCGCGAATGGGAAGTTCCCGGTGGCCCCGATCCACCAGCACGGCGAGTTGGACCCGGCGGGGGCGACCGAAGTCGTGCAACGCATCCAGCGCCGCCCGCGTCGTCCGGCCGCTGAACAGAACGTCATCCACCAGCACGATAGTCCGGCCGGTCACGTCGAAGGGAATTTCAGTGGCTCGCAGCAATGGGGCCGTGCGTTGGTCCAAATCGTCCCGGTGGAGCGAAGCGTCCAGCAAGCCGGTCGGCACGGGGTGACCAAGGATCACGGCGAGCTGTTGTGCCAGTCGTTGCGCGAGAAAAACCCCTCCTGCTTGGATGCCGACGATGGCCAGATCGGCCCCAGCGGGATTGCGTTCGGCGATTTCGTGGGCCATCCGGGTGATGGTTCGGTTGAGGGTGGTGGAATCGAGCAGTAGGGAACTCATGCGGGGAAAACAAAAGCCGGTCGCCCAAGGGAAACCGGCTTTGAACTAGCTGAAGGGGCGGTGTTTTTCATGCGCCTTGGCAGTCTCGCGGGACCGCGTTAAAGGAGCTGGAGATAATTTGTCGGATTTAGCCACCGGCGGGTTGCCGTCCGCGCCGCCAAGCCGAGCGATGTTTGGTGATCCAGTCCACCAAGGCCCGCTCAAAACCGATGTCTTGGCCGGCTTTTTCGGACTCAATCCACTTGTGCTTCAGGATCTCGTCGCGCTCCGCCTGAAACTCGCGATAGAGCGTCGTGTTTACCAGCAGAGACTGCGCTGAGCGTCGTTGGTCAGATTCATTGCCCATAGCACTGGCCGACCTTGGTCGGTCACCAAAATGTAACCTCGGTTGCTGGGGTGTAAATCGGTATTTCCATTCCCATCCATTCCCACTCCCACGATTGCCGGCGGGCGGCGGGGTCGCTACAAACCGTGCGTGGCCCATCACCATTTTGTTTTGCACCGGCGCTCGCTGTATCGCTGGGCGGGGTTGAGGTGGGTGTCCCTGTGCGGGGTTTCGATTTTGGCGGAGGCTGCACCGCTGAACCTTCGCGCCACTAACGCGGCGGCGCGCTACGAGCTGAAGGCGGCCCAAGTTTGGCGGCTGGAGTGTCAGAGCCCCAAACGCTTCGACGCCTCTGCGTTGCACCGTTTGGGCGACGGGACTTGGCTGACTTTGGACGACAAGACGACCCGCCTGTTTCGGATCGAGCTAGCCGGCGACACGGGGCGGCTGGTTTCGACCGAGCACGAATTTCTGCCCAAACGCACGGCTCGGCCTCCCACGGGTAAGGCTGAACCCCGTCCTGATGTGGAAGGGTTGGCCGTGGATGATGCCGGGCGGATTTATGTGGCCGAAGAATCTCAGCGGCAGGTCTTCCGTTATGATCCTGTGACCAAGACCACGGAACGACTCCCTATCGACTGGACGCCGGTGAAGAGGTGGTTTTCTGCCGATCTCAACGCGTCATGGGAAGGGGTCGCCGTGGGCGGTGGTAAACTCTACCTCGCCAATGAACGAAGCATCGGCCGCATCGTCGTGGTCGATCTCGCCAGCCTGAAGGTGGAGCGCGATTTCCAAGTGTATCCGCCCGGCCGAGCCGCCGCCGACGTGCACTATTCGGATCTTTGCTGGCAGGCGGGCCACTTGTGGGTTTTGTGCCGTGAAAGCCGGTGCGTGCTGCAAGTCGATGCCACGAAGGAAAAGGTCCTCGCCGAATTTGATTACGACGCCATTGAGCGCGACCCGCAAAACGCTTACGCGCACCCATTCCCCTACGGGTTCGTCGAGGGACTCTTTGTGGATTCGGACAACCTCTGGCTGGTCGTGGACAACAACGAATTTCCGCGGGTCGCCGACAAAAATGACCGCCGCCCCCAGCTCTGGCGGTGCCCGCGAACAGACCTCCGAAACGAAGAAAAATCGGCACAGTGAACTGCCGCTGGCCTTGAATTGGGCCCTCCGAGCTACCTTGGAAGAGTGACTTTGAGCGGAGGAATTCCCCGCGGACTTCCGCCTTCTGCTTCCCCCGCGGCCTGCGTTACGCTGTCGCCTCACGAATGAAGACCGCTTTGTTGTTCGCGGGCCAAGGCGCCCAAGCCGTTGGCATGGGTAAAGACTTGGCCGAGGCTTTTCCCACCGCTCGCGCCTTGTTTGACCGGGCCAATGTCGCCTTGGGTTACGATCTCGCCTCCGTCTGCTTTACCGGACCTGACGTCGAATTGACCAAGACCGAAAATGCCCAACCGGGCATCTATCTGGTGAGTTGGGTCGCGCTGTGTCTGTTGCGTGAACGGGTGCCCGGCCTGACCTTTCAAGCCACGGCCGGCCTTTCGCTGGGCGAATTCACGGCTCTGGCTGCTGCGGGAGGTCTGAGTTTCGAAGACGGTCTCCGCGTGGTCCGGTTGCGCGGGCGCTTTATGCAGGAAGCCTGTGAAGCCACCCAAGGCAGCATGGCGGCCATCATTGGTTTGGATGAAGGCCCGACCCGCGAAGTCTGTGAAGCCAGCGGTGTTACGCTGGCTAACCTAAACTGCCCCGGCCAGATCGTGATCTCAGGGGCCGCTGATAAGATTCCCTCGGCCATCGAGGCGGCGAAGGCCAAGGGGGCCAAGAAAGCCATCCCGCTACCGGTCGCCGGAGCCTACCACTCGCCGCTCATGGCCAGTGCTCAGCCCAAGCTGGCCGCCGAGTTGACTCAACTATCCCTCTGCCCGCCGGTAGTGCCTGTCATCGCTAACGTTACCGGCCAGCCGCACGGGGCGACTTCGGCCATTGCCCCTTTGCTGGTGGATCAGGTGACTTCGTCCGTCCGCTGGGAAGCGTCGATGCGTTACCTGCTCGCTCAGGGCTTTACCCGCTTTATTGAGCTGGGCCCCGGCACGGCCCTGAGTGGCTTCATGAAGCGAATCGACAAGTCGGTCCAGATGCTCAACGTCGCCGACGTTGCGAGCTTGGAGGCCACGGTAAAGGCGTTGGTAGCCTGAGAGGACTCCCCGGCGGCCGCTTGCACCCGGCCGCAAGTGTCACCCGGGGCGGGCAAAGGGGCGGCGGAAGGCTTCCTCGAAATTGTAGCCGCCCCGAAAATCTTCCCGGCTATCTTGGTCGGTTTTTGAAAGAATTTCCGAATCGATCAAGTTGAAGACGATTTCACCGATGTCTTCGCAGCAACGGACGCCCCATTCCTCCAGCACACAGTAAGTCATGGGGCCGAACTGGTGCAGCGCCAAACGGCGGGCTCCGTCGAGCAATTCCTGCCCCGAGATGTGCTGGCCTTTGCGCGGGGTGACCAACGCTTGGTCGGTGCCTTGGAGGGAATCGCGGGTGAAATCGAGGGCGTCGCGCACAAAATGGTAGGCGCCTCGGGCGTAACGCGGGTCGCGCGCCAGCACCGAATCGAGGGCTGTTTCGAAGTCTACGATGGCCATGTCAGCGGAGGGTCGCCCCGGTTTGCACAGGTAGCGGCGGTAGGGGATTCGGCGGCCTGAATCGCAACCATGCTTTCGCGGCCAACCCAGTGACCAGCAGTGTTAAGAACACAAATAATACCCAGATTTCCTGTTTGGTCAGGCGCGTCTCCATGTCGAAGGCTAACACAAGTGGCCAATATTAGTCCACGAATGGCCGTGGCCGAACTTGGGCGCTGAACCTAATCGGGCGGGTTTGTCGTCCGCCGGCTGAAGGATGTGCCATTTTTGCGAAATTGGATTCATACCCGACTTCACCCAGCCAGCAGGTTGACCATTTTCCGCGGCACGATGATCACTTTCTTGATCGTTTTGCCTTCGTAAAACGGCTTCGCCTTTTCGGCCGCCTTGGCGGCGGCCTCCAACGTGGCGGCATCGGCATCGGCAAGCACTCGAATGACGTCGCGGAGCTTACCGTTGACCTGCACGGGAATTTCAATGGTGTCCTCAACCAACCACGCTGGATCGAAGTTTGGCCATGGCTCGTAGCTGAGGCTGGGGGGCGCTTGGCGGGTGTGGCGGTGGAGCTTGTGCCACAGTTCCTCGCCGATGTGCGGGGCGAACGGCGCGAGCAACTGGAGGAATGTTCGCAACGTGCTGGCCGGTTTCACCGCCCACGTCATCGCTTCGTTGGTGAAGACCATCATCGCCGAGATGGCGGTGTTGAAGCGCATCCCTTCCAGATCTTCGGTGACTTTCTTGATGCAGGCATGCAGCGCTTTGGCTTGTGCCGTAGTCGGCGCCACGTCTTGGACGGCGGCGTGGAGTTGGACTTGATCGAGGAATTCCTCCCCCCGCTCCGGTCGGGCGGTGAGGTTTTGCTCAAACTCGGCATAGGATTTTTCATCCACGAACATGCGCCAAACCCGGCCGAGGAAGCGGTAGACACCTTCGACCCCCTGCGTGTTCCACGGCTTGGTCTCCTGCAGCGGGCCCATGAACATCTCGTAAAGCCGGAACGCGTCGGCTCCGAACTCGACTAGGACGTCGTCCGGGTTGACGACGTTGCCGCGGGACTTGGACATCTTCTGGCCGTCGGAGCCGAGGATCAGCCCTTGATTGACCAGCTTGAAGAACGGTTCGGCGGTGGAGACGTGGCCGAGGTCGAAGAGGATCTTGTGCCAGAACCGGGCGTAGAGCAGGTGCAACACGGCGTGCTCGGTGCCACCGACGTAAAGATCGACGCCTGGAGTGGACTTGGAGGATGGGGCGGAACCCATCCAGTAGCTCTCCACCTCGCGGTTCACGAAGGCGGCGCCGTTCTTGGCGTCGAGGTAACGGAGGTAATACCAGCACGAGCCAGCCCACTGGGGCATGGTGTTGGTCTCGCGGATGGAACCGTCGGGCAGTTGCAGCCAGTCCTTGGCGCGGGCCAACGGGGGCTCGCCACTCGCCGTGGGCTTGTAATCTTCTAGCGTGGGCGGGAGCAGCGGCAGCGCGCTCTCGGGCAAGGCTTCGTGGTAGAGAACACCATTTGGATCGCGCTTCCAGATGATGGGGAAGGGTTCGCCCCAATAACGCTGACGGCTGAAGAGCCAGTCGCGCAGCTTGAAGTTGACTGTCTTCTGGCCGAGGCCCTTGGACTCCAGCCAGGCGGTGATCTTCTTCTTGGCTTCGGCGGTGGGGAGGCCGTTCAACGAGATTTCACCATTTGCTGAGTTGATCGAGTCTCCCGTTTCGACAACTGCCGTCGGATAGGTTTCGGGGTGCTTTGCGTAATAGCTTCGATGAGTCAGCAGCAATTCCGGAGTCCAAGCAGTTGGAGGATAGCCGGGCTCCTTTTCGTAAGTGCTGGCTTTCAACCACTCATCAGCCGGCGAAACAACAGCCCTAATTGGCAGCTTGAACTTCTTCGCAAACTCCCAGTCCCGCTCGTCATGCGCGGGCACGGCCATGATCGCGCCGGTGCCGTAGGTCGCGAGGACGTAGTCGGCGATCCAGATGGGGATCTTCTCGCCGTTGACCGGGTTGATGGCGTAGGCGCCGGTCCAGACGCCGGTCTTGTCCTTGGCCAGCTCGGTGCGCTCCATGTCGGACTTGGTGGCGGCGAATTCCTGATACTGCTTCACCGCCGCCGCCTGCGCGGGCGTGGTGATCTGGCCGACCAGCTTGTGCTCAGGCGACAGAACCATGTAGGTCGCGCCGAAGAGCGTGTCAGGCCGGGTGGTGAAGACGCGGATTTTGGGAGACGATGCCTGATGCCCGATGCCTGATGCCGGATGGGCGCTTCCGGCATCTGGGATCTGGGATCCGGAATCGGCCACCACAAAGTCCACCTCCGCGCCTTCAGACTTCCCGATCCAATTCCGCTGCATTTCCTTCAGCGAGTCGGACCAGTCGATGGTGTCCAGATCGGCCAGCAGCTTCTCGGCGAAGGCGGTGATGCGGAGCATCCATTGGCGCATCGGCTTGCGGATGACGGGGAACCCGCCGACCTCGCTCTTGCCGTCGATGACTTCCTCGTTGGCTAGCACGGTGCCCAGCTCGGGGCACCAGTTGACCGGCGCTTCGCTGACGAAGGCGAGGCGCTTCGAGTCGCGGAAGGCGCGCTGTTTGTCCTCCGTGTCGCAGTCGGCCGGATAGGTCAGCGTGCTGATCGGCTCGGCCTTGTTCGTGGCCGGGTTGAACCACGAATTGTAGATCTGGAGGAAGATCCACTGGGTCCACTTGAAATACTCGGGATCGGTCGTCGCGACTTCGCGGGACCAGTCGTAGCTGAAGCCGAGCGACTTAATCTGGCGGGTGAAGTTCGCGATGTTCGCCTCGGTGGTGACGCGGGGGTGTTGGCCGGTCTTGACCGCGTATTGCTCGGCGGGTAGGCCGAAAGAATCCCAGCCCATCGGGTGCAGGACGTTCTTGCCCTGGGACCGGCGGAAGCGCGCGAGGATGTCGGTGGCGGTGTAGCCCTCGGGATGACCGACGTGCAGGCCGGCACCGGAGGGATACGGGAACATGTCGAGGATGTAGAACTTCCCCGGAGCTTGGCCGCTGGCGACCTTGGCCGAGCTGAGGGCGTCGGTTCCGTGGCGCTGGGTGAAGGGATGCCCGGTGGGCAGGACTTCGGCGGGATTCCAAGCGCGGAAGGTCTGTTCGGCGTCCCAGAAGCGTTGCCAACGAGACTCAAACTGCGGAAAGGGGAATTGGTTTCGGCCAGCCATACAGCGATAAGAGAGCTCAAAGTTGCCGCGGCGGGCGCGTCAGGAAAAGCTAGGAAATGGGTTTTCGGGCGAAATTGCGGGCCGGGTGTTCCGAAACGCCTCTCGCCCGCCCGAAATTTCAAACCCCAATCTCCCGACCCCGCGTTGCTGGGCAAGCGATAGCCAAAAATGATTATTCATTTCTTGACGGCTCCCTGCCCGATTTGCAATTCTCACTGCCGACAACAAGGAGTTGGGGATGGGATTTAAAATGAATACAAAAAATTGCTTCGCTAAGGGGATTGCGGCCGTGATTTGCGTCAACGCCGCTTTGGCAGACGTTACAATTGATAATTTCGACACTTTTCTTAGCCCGAAGGGTTGGGATTTGACGAGCAGTGGCGCTCAAGTGGTTGATGGTCCGGAAATTGTCACTAAGCCTAGTGATACGGATTTCACAAATTTGGTCCGTCGTGCGTATCTTGGTCACGCTGGCGTTGGTGATGCGTCTTTTAATAATATCAATGCGGTTTTGGGAAACCGCTTCGCTGCTTGGAGTAATGATGTAGGGGTGCAGTCGGCCGCGATTTTGCGTTACGATTTCTCCTCCGCGCAGAATTTTGGTTTAGCGGGTCAGAATTTGAATCAAATCGATCTCGAATTCTACTCGTCGGATGCGGCTGGTTCGATTTATATTGAGGTTTTCTCGACCTCATCTGCGGCTAACGTTGTCGCTGGCGGCGGGGCAAAGCTTGCTGGCACGTTGTCCATCGCAAATGGAGCTTCGGGTCTTCAATCGTTTGATGTGGATAATTTGCTTCCAGCCAACGGTGGTTCGTCCGCGATCTGGGATTCGGCTCGTGTAATTCGTTTCACTCTGACCACGTCCTCTAGTTTTGGAACCGACTGGTCGTTTGATAATATCGGTCTTAGCAACCCTTCAGTGCCTGAAGCTGAAACTATGATTCCGGTAATTTCGTTTGCTGGTTTGGCTGGCTTCATGGCTTGGCGCCGTCGCGCAGCGAAGTGATCTTTGAGATCTAGCTAGCAAATATTCATAAGCCCCCGGAGTTCGCTCCGGGGGCTTATTTTTTTCTGAGTTGCAAGACTCGTTCCTGGAGTCTGCGGGCCAGAACCTTTCGGTCCTTGGTTATTTCTTGGGTCGCGCCAAACGCGATCCGGGCTGCGACATGCCGTTTACTTAGCAGATTAACGAAATGGCTGCCAAAATTCATCTCGCCCCAGTAGGCGACATCCTGCGCCACTGTTCCGTCGCTGACGGAGTAGTCTAGGGCGACCGGGGCCACGCTCCAATCCGCCGCCACGGCCGGCGCAAGGAGCGAGGAGCGAAAAGGCAACACTTGTTCGCCATTCGAGCTGGTGCCTTCAAGAAATATCACGATAGGCACCCCCTGACTGATAACCCCTTCGAATTGCTGGCTGACTTCCAAAAGGTCACCTTTTTTTTCCCGGCGGAGGAAGAGTGTGCCGCCACATTCCGCCAGTGTCCCCATGATCGGCCATTTTTGAACTTCCGCCTTGGAGACGAAAACGACCGGAGTGGCCGCTCCAAGCATCACAATGTCCAAGTAACCGAGGTGATTTGCGCAATAGATGGCCGCTTCCGGAGGGGCCCCAACCGTCGTTACCTCCCAATTCATCAGCCGGCACAAGCGTTTGGCGTTGCGATGAATCCATTCTGATCGCCGGCGGTAGTCCTTGCCGGTTGCCTCAAATGGCAGAACGGTTCGCCGAAAATCTTGAACACAACCCACGCTATAGCAGAGAAAACTGACTAGGCGTCGGGCGATTCGGAAGGGGCGTTGTAGCATGGTGAAACCGTCGCAATGAACCGGGTGCAAAGACCAAAAACGGCGGTTCACCGACAATTCAGTCAACGAGTTGCCTAGCGGCTGCGGGGAGCGAATCCAAATCCATCCACGTGAGGAAATCGATCGTCTTGAACTCGCGGTCAATTGCCGGTGGGCCGCAGATTTTCGATCCTAATGCCAGATAGGTTCGAAGGAGTTTCGGGATTTTTGGAACCTTGGAGGCAAGTTGATCCATGGGGCAGATAAACTTGCTTAGGGGAACGGTCCTCAAAGCGGGATGAACCAAGTGGTCTCGGCTCAGTTCCAAGAATGCTGAAGCGCCGACCCTTGGATCTTGTGAGGTTATGGAACTACACCCGAGCAGATAGCGAGCATTATGCTTGAGCGCGTATTGGGTGATACCTCGCCAAAGTAGACCCAGCACCGGGAGTCCCCGATGATCACTATGCACACAAGCTCGCCCTAATTCGACGATCTGGTCTTGAAGTGGTCGCAAAGGCGTGAAATCGAACTCCTGTTCTGAATAAAACCCGCGATTGCGCGCGGCTGTCAGCCCCGTTTGCAGACGATATGTGCCAACGACGTCCCCGGTTCGCTTGTCCTCGACGAGCAGATGATCGCAGATTGCATCAAACGGATCTTCGTCGCGAAATGTGGCATAAGAACTTTCCAGTCCCTCGTTTAATTCCACGTTGAAGACCAAAAAGCGCAAAGTTTGAGCGGCCCGGACATCGGCTTCGCACTCTGCACGACGAAGGCGATAGGGCACATCTTGAAGTGCCCGGGCAATTAAGCGCGAGGCGACTTCTACCGTAAATGACTGTGGAACTTCAACGCTCATGGGCGGCAAGCCTCTTAATATCAAGACCGAGATAACCCTCAACCTCATTGCCAGCTTATTAGGCGCAGCAAACTGCGAGCTAAGGGTTAGATTTGAACTTGGTATTAAGTCGCCGAGCCTTGAGCGGCACCTGCCTCTTCTGGGCACTTTTGGGTAAAGACCAGTTTGTCACCAGCGACCGAAACTTGCACGGGTTCTCCTTCGATCAAGGTGCTGCGGAGAATCTGTTCAGCGAGCGGGTCCTCGAGATAACGCTCTACTGCTCGGCGCATCGGTCGGGCTCCATATTGTGGATCAAAACCCTTCTCAATGAGAAAATCCTTGGAGCTGTCATCCAACACGATGTTCACGTTTTTGCGGGCGATTCGCTCCAATACCTTTTTAATTTCCAGCTCCAAAATGGTAACGAGCTCCGGTTTGCCGAGAGTTCGGAAGACGATGATGTCGTCAAGCCGGTTGAGGAACTCGGGGCGGAAGAATTTCTTGGCTTCATCGAGAGTTTTGCCCCGCATGGCCTCGTAATCGGCAGAATCGCTTGGCTTGGCGAAGCCCATTACGTTGCTCTTACGCAAGACGTCGGAACCCACATTCGAAGTCAGCAGGATGATCGTATTCCGAAAATCAACAACTCGGCCGAGTGAGTCCGTGAGCTTACCTTCCTCCAGAATTTGGAGCAGCATGTTCATCACGTCAGGATGGGCTTTTTCAATCTCGTCGAAGAGCACGACTGAATACGGCTGCCGACGAACTTTTTCGGTGAGCTGCCCTCCCTCTTCGTAACCTACGTAGCCAGGCGGTGAACCAATCAACCGGCTGACAGTGAATTTCTCCATATACTCGCTCATGTCGAGTTGGATGAGATTCTGAACCGAGCCAAACATCTGCTCCGCCAAGGTGCGGGCCAGCAGCGTTTTGCCCACGCCAGTGGGGCCCAAGAGCGCAAAACAACCAATGGGGCGTTTCGGGTCCTTCAAATCAGCCCGAGCGCGGCGCAGTGATTTCGCGAGTGCCAAGACGGCGTCTTTCTGACCAATAACCACCTTGCTCAGTTCTGTCTCAACAGTGAGTAGCTTCTGGGTCTCGGTCTGGCCCATGCGTTGTAGCGGAATGCCGGTCCACTTGGCGACCACCTGCAAAATCTCGTCTTCGCCGACTTGCACCCGGCGCTCGTCCTTACGGGCCTTCCACTCGGCAAGCACCTTTTCCAAGCTTTCTTTAGCCGCTTTTTCTTGGTCGCGGAGTTGGGCCGCGCCTTCGAAGTCTTGGTCCTTGATTGCCTGCTCTTTTTTTTGCTTCAGGGATTCGATCTCGGCCTCTTGATCCTTGACGTTGGGAGGGCGTTGCATCGCCCCGATGCGGGCCTTTGAACCCGCCTCGTCCATCACGTCGATCGCCTTGTCGGGCAGGAATCGGGCGGTGATATAGCGGTCGCTCAGTTTGACGCAGGCAGAAATCGCGTCATTGGAAAACTCCGCCTTGTGGTGCTCCTCATATTTCGGTTTGAGGCCGTGCAGAATCGTAATGGCATCGTCCACGGAGGGGGGCTCGACCTTTACCGTCTGGAAGCGTCGTTCGAGCGCCGAGTCCTTCTCTATGTATTTCCGATATTCGTTGAGAGTGGTCGCGCCGACGATCTGCATTTCCCCGCGGCTGAGCGCCGGTTTGAAAATGTTGGAAGCGTCCATCGTGCCCTCGGCGGAGCCCGCTCCGACAATCGTGTGTAACTCGTCGATAAACAGGAGGATGTTCTTAGCCTTTTTGATTTCGTCCATCACGGCCTTGATTCGCTCCTCGAACTGGCCCCGGTATTTCGTTCCGGCGACCATCAGGGCAAGGTCAAGGGTGATGACTCGTTTGTTAGCCAAGAGTTCCGGCACGTTGCCCCGGGAAATCTCTTGGGCCAAACCTTCCACGATCGCAGTTTTGCCAACGCCCGCTTCGCCGAGCAAAACGGGATTGTTTTTCGTGCGCCGGCAAAGAATTTGAATCACGCGCTCAATTTCGTTGGCACGCCCGATAACCGGGTCCATTTCGCCCTTCTTGGCGAGCTCGGTAAGATCGCGACCGAAGGCTTTAAGGGCCGGCGTCTTCTGTTCCTTCTTACCGGCCTCAGCCTTACCTCCGGCTTTCACGGGCTCGTTCTTATCTTCGGAGGACTCTTCAGCCCCGGCGCCTTCGTTTTGTTGAAAGCCTGGGTCAAGTTCCTTGAGAATTTCTTGGCGGCACTGCTCGATGTCGATGTCGAGGTTCTTAAGCACCTTGGCGGCGACCCCGTCTCCTTCGCGGAGCAGGCCGAGCAGAATATGTTCGGTGCCTACGTAAGTATGATTGAGCGCCTTAGCTTCCTTGGCGGCCAAGGAGAGCACTTTTTTGACGCGCGGCGTGTAGGGAATGTTACCGCTGACCTTGCCTTCACCGGCGCCACGAACTTCCTTTTCGACTTCTTGCCGCACCATTTCGAGGTCGAGCCCCATGCGCTGTAGCACGTTCACGGCTACGCCTTGCCCGAGCTTAATCAGGCCAAGCAAAAGGTGTTCGGTGCCCACGAAATTGTGGCCGAAGCGATCCGCCTCTTTCCGCGCAAGGGCTAGCACCTGTTGCGCGCGAGGCGTGAAGTTGTTCATGTTTTCTTCGCTCATATCCCCGACAAGACTCCGACCGCGGTTGTTGTTTTCCGGCCCGCAGCGGCTTGGTGCCAATGTGGGCAGGATGCCCGAAGGCGTCAAAAAATCTTCCGAGCTCGCAAGCCCGCTTGTCGCACCGTGTCGGCCCCATCGGAATCGCGTCCGGAAAGGTATCGGTGGCCCAATTCAGTGGGGCGCGCTTGGCAAACTGCAGCCTTGGGCGGTCGCCTCAACGCCATGGCGGAAAGCTGGAAACCTCTTCGGCGGCGTCCAATCGTCCAATCGCAGCCATGAGTTCCTCCGTGATCTGCTGGTAAATTGCCTTGAGCCGCGGTTTGGAACACATCTTAGCCTCGGTTCGCAGTGCCGAAAAATCTAGCGGGCGCCCAAATTTGAGTGTGACCCGGCCCGGCCAAGGCAAGGCTCGTGACCTCGGCCACGCCTCAAACATGCCAAAAATCCGAACTGGCACGACCGGGGCGTTGGATTTGATCACCGTCAGCCCAACGCCGGCTCGGGCCGGCTGAAGCCGTCCGTCGCGGGATCGGGTGCCTTCAGGAAATAGGATGATGCCGCCCCCAGCGTGGAGTCGCTCAAGAATCGCCTTTAACCCGGCCGCGCCGCCTCCGTCGCGGTCGACGGGCACCGCGTTAAGTTGGCGAATCAGCCAACCCAGTCCCGGGGGGGTAAAGAGAGTGTCGCGGGCCAAGTAACTAATTGCGCGGGGAAGAGCACAGCCAATCAACGGTGGGTCGGCAAAAGAGACGTGGTTTGAGGCCAAAATCACGGGGCCGGAAAGCGGCACATGCTCCACCCCGATGACCCGCCAGTTGAACCAAGCGGCGGCGATTGCCCGCATCGCGAGCCACACGGCCCGATAAAAGGGACGGGCGATTGGAGAGGCGGGATTCCAGTCAGTCATGGGGCGGCTCATGCGAGTGCGACGCGCAAGCCATCGTAGGCCAACCAGACGCTTTCAGGCAACTCTGCTTGGTCACGGTCATGGTCGTAGTCGTGGGTTAGGTGGGTGAAATAAGTGCGTTCAGCGCCGATTCGGCGGGCCGTCGTGAGCGCTTCATCCAAGCACATGTGGGTGGGATGTGGCGCGGGCCGCAACGCATCTAGGACTACGACATCGAGACCTCGGACCTGAGCGATCACGGCGTCAGGCACCTCTTTGCAATCGGTAAAGTAAGCTAGGCTGGGGCCGTCGCGTTGGGTGAACCGAAAGCCTGTCGTCGTGAAGCTTCCATGTGGCAGGGCAAATGGGGTGATCTCGAAGTCCCCCACGTTGAAAGGCCCGGTGATTGTCTGGGGCGCCGGCTGAAAATAGCCCTTTGGCACAGGCCGGCCGTCGAAGGCGTAGGCAAAGATGCGTTTTAACGCCGCCATCGTTTCGGCGGCGGCATGAATTGGCAGTGGGCCGCCGCGCAGGTCACACACCCGCCGGCAGTCATCGAGACCGAGGATATGGTCCGCATGGGCGTGCGTGACGAGCACCGCGTCGAGAAAGCCAAGCCCTTCGCGCAACATCTGGGTGCGAAAGTCAGGCGTCGTGTCCACGAGGATCCGCGTCGAAGCGGATTCGACGTAGATCGACGGACGCAGGCGGTGGTTTTTAGGGTTGGCCAGGAATCCGGAAGGATATTCCTTGCCGATCACCGGAACCCCCTGCGAAGTGCCGGAACCGAGAAAGCGAAACGAGAATCCCATCGCGGAGCGCACCATGCCTGCGCGAAAAACAAGTTGGCAATTCGCATTCAGAAACCGGAAATCACCACCGCCGATGCTGACCACGCTGCGCATCAAGAATCTCGCCCTCGTGGCTGACCTGACGCTCGAACTCCAATCGGGCTTCAGTGCCATTAGCGGCGAGACCGGCGCGGGCAAGTCGGTCATCCTCGGTGCGCTCAACCTCGTGCTCGGGCAGCGCGCCGACCGCAGCGCCATCCGCACTGGGGCGGATGCCTGCACTGTGGAGGCCGGCTTTGACGTCGCCGGTCTGAAGGCGCCCTTGGCTGCCTTCCTTGAGGCCAACGGGTTGGAACCGGTGGAAGCTGGCCAGTTGGTGCTCAAACGCACCTTCACGTCCGCGGGCACAAACCGGCAGTTCATCAATGGTTCCCCGACCACTTTAGTCACGTTGGCCGCGCTGGGCGAGTGGCTAGTGGATTTGCACGGACCGCATGAACATCAGTCGTTGCTGCAACCGGCCAAACAGCTTGCGATTCTCGACGCATTGGGCGGGCTCGCGAGCGAACGCGAAGCGGTAGCGGGGCGAGTCCGCCGGCGGACCGAATTGGCGGCTGAAAAGGCGGCCTTGATCGTGGACGAACGCACCTACGCGCAGCAACTCGACCTGCTCCGTTTCCAAGTGCGCGAAATCGTGGAGGCGCGGTTGCGGGCCGACGAAGAACCAGAGGTCGAAGCCGAATTTCAACGCGCCAGCAACTCGGCCCGGCTATTGGAGCTGACCCAAGCTGCGCAAGGCGTCTTGGGTGAAAATGACGACGCGGCCTTGACCCAGCTCGCGGCCTTGGGGCGGGTATTGCACGACTTGCAGCGGCTCGATCCGGCTGCGTCTGAACTGGGTTCGACCCATGACCAGGCGGTCTCGCTGCTGCGCGATTTGCAGTCCGACCTTTCGCGCTATGCCGACAAGGTGGACGTGGATCCGGTGCGACTGGGCGAAGTTGAGGAGCGCCTCAATCTCCTGCATACGCTCAAACGAAAATACGGCAGCACGCTCGCGGATGTGATCGCGTTTGCCGACGAAGCGGCAATGAAGCTGGCCGCGCTTGAAGGGCGTGACGCCGAAGTGGTTCGACTCAACGCCGCGATCCAAAAACTGGAGACGGAGCTGACCGCTGCAGCGAAGGCCCTCTCGGCTGCCCGGCGGAAATTGATTCCAAAACTGGTAAAAGCTGTCGCCAAAGAGCTCGCCGCGCTGGGATTTCCGCAGGGTTGTTTCGACGTGAAGCTGGAATCGCTGACGACGGTGACGACCACGGGCCACGATACCTGCGAGTTCCTGTTCGCGCCCAACCCGGGCGAGCCAGCGCGTTCGCTGCGGGCCATCGCCTCCAGCGGCGAGCTGGCTCGCGTGATGTTGGCCTTGAAGACAGTGCTGGCGGCCGAAGACGAGGTGCCGGTGCTCGTGTTTGACGAAGTGGACGCCAATGTGGGGGGAGAAACGGCACACGCGGTCGGGCAGAAGATGCGCCAAATTGCCCAGCAACATCAGGTGTTGTGCATCACGCACCTCGCGCCAGTAGCCGCCGCTGGCGACGCCCACTACGTCGTAAGCAAGGAGGTGGTCGGGGGCCGAACTACCTCTCGAATTTCGCTGCTGGATCACCCACAACGGATTCAGGAACTGGCGCGGATGCTGGGCGGGGCGACGACGGCCTCGTGCAAGCACGCGGAAGAATTACTGGGTGGGTGAATCCGACGCGCCGCCTAGGCCGGCTAACGGCCCAAGGTCTAGGGGCCGTGCGCGTTTCGTGCGCCTCCGTTTCAGCGGGAGCTCGCGGTTGGTGCCAGATGTGAGGGACGAGTGACGGGGCTTGGGGGGGAAGGCATTCCCTAGGGCGAACTACTGGGTAGCTTTATCTTGGGTGACTTCCTTAGCCCAGGAGTTGTTTTGGAGATACCACTGAATGGTTTCGCGGAGGCCGGATTCGAAGGTGTGGGCGGGGGACCAGCCGAGGTCGCGTTGGATTTTGGCGGCGTCGATGGCGTAGCGGCGGTCGTGGCCGGGGCGGTCCTTGACGAAGGTGATGAGTTGGCGGGAGCCGCCGCCGAGGGCGGGTTGGAACTCGTCAATGGTGTCGCAGATGAGTTCGACGATGCGGAGGTTGGCCCATTCGTTGTGGCCGCCGACGTTGTAAGTCTCGCCGTTGTGGCCGCGGGTGAGCACCTGCCAGAGCGCCTCACAGTGGTCGCGGACGAAGAGCCAATCGCGGACGTTCATGCCGTCGCCGTAGACGGGGATCGACTGGCGGTTGAGCACCTTTTGGATGACGACCGGGATGAGCTTTTCGGGATACTGGAACGGCCCGTAGTTGTTCGAGCAGTTGGTGATGACGGTGGGCATCCCGTAGGTGTGGTGGTAGGCCCGCACGAGCAGGTCGCTCGACGCTTTGCTGGAAGAATACGGGGAATTGGGTGCGTAGGGCGTGGTCTCGGTGAAGTAGCCGGTGGCGCCGAGCGAACCGTAAACCTCATCCGTGGAGACGTGATGGAACCGGACGGGGTCCGCTGAGCCCGGCACTTTGAAGTCCGTGGGAGCCCACTGGTCGCGACAGGCCTCGAGCAGGTTGAAGGTGCCGACGATGTTGGTGTGGACGAAATCGCCGGGCCCGGTGATCGAGCGGTCCACGTGGGACTCGGCGGCGAGGTGCATCACGTGGGTGATGGCGTGCTGACGGACGACGCGGAGGACCTCGGCCTTGTCGCGCAGATCCACCTTTTCGAAGACGTATTTGGGATGGCGTTCGACCCCCCGCAGGTTGGCCAAGTGGCCGGCGTAGGTCAGGCAGTCGAGGTTGATCAGGCGGGTGATGGCGGGCTGACCGAGGACGTGCTCAATGAGGTTGGAGCCGATGAAGCCGGCACCGCCGGTGACGAGGAGATTCATGGGAGGTCGGTTAACAACGAAGGGGCGAAGGGAACAAAGAAGGCAAGGTCAGGGATGACGACGGGGCACGTTAAGGATGCGTTCAAGGCCGTCCTTGAGCAGGAGGCTGTTGAAGTTGATGAGCAGGCCCAGCGGCAGTTTCAGCAGCTTGAGGTAGGTGATGACTTGGGCTCGGTGGAGCGGAGACACCGCCTCAGCCGCCTTGAGTTCGAGCAGCAATCGTGTGTCGAGCAACAGGTCGGCCCGGAAGCCGACTTCAATCCGGACTCCGCGGTAATCCAACGGGACTGGCAACTGGCGTTGGACCCTGATCCCTCGGGATTCCAGCTCGTGGGCCAGGCAGGCTTCGTAAGCGCTCTCCAACAAGCCGGGGCCGAGCTCGCGATGCACCGCCAGGGCGGCATCGACGGATGCCGCTGCCAAGGCCTCCACCTCGGCGGGCACGGACACGGTGCGCCCATCGGGGAGGTCAAAGCCGAATCTTCGTCCCTTGGTCCCTTCGCTGTTCATTTTTCCGGCTGCCAGTTCCGGAGCGATTCCTCCAGCGCCTCTTCCACGGGGCGGATGTGGATGCCGGCGGCGGTGAGTTTGGTGGAGTCGAGCACGCAATTGGAGCGCGGGGTCTTGGCGGCCACCTGATAGAACTCGGCGTCGTTCTGCCAGAACAAAAATTCCCGGTCCGGGGCGATGTGTTTTTGCACCCGCGCCACCACTTCCCGGGTGGTGACCCAGCCGGGGTTGGTCACGTTATAGATGCCCCAAGGCACGCGCTGGGCCCAGCAGTCGAGGCAGGCCCGGGCAAAGTCGGCCCGGTGCGAAATGGAGTTCACGTTATCGTAAACCTTGGCGTAACGCTGCACCTTGCTCAGGTAGTTGCGCGGGCTGTCGAACTCGTCGAACGGGATGCGCAGCCGCCAGATGTAGCTGTGGCCGACGCCGGTCATGGCTTCTTCACCGAGGGCCTTGGTGCCGCTGTAGAAACTGCACGGTGGGGATCGGAAACTAAAGTTGGGGGGGTCGGTCTCGGTGAAGCCGTGGACGCGGTCGCGCTGGGCCAGAATGCGCTCCAGCACAGCGGCTTGGGTCAAGTCGGGCTCGACGTGGAGCTCGCCGGCTTCACCCAGCACCTTGGCCCCGGTGTAGATGCAACCGGAGGAGACATGCCCCCAGGGAATACCCGCCGCGGCGCAGGCGTGGGCGATGGTCTGCGGCAGCAGCGTGTTGCCCAGGAGTGTGTCGGCTTGGGCGGTCTCGCAGGCGTCCACGTTGGGCTTGCCGGTGTAGCCCGCGCAGTTGACGAGGAATTCGGGTTTCAGCGTCCGCAACAGGACTAGCAGTGGCTCAAAGCGGGTGTAGTCCACCTCGCTCCGGGAAACGGCGCGGAAGGGGACACCCCGCCGGGAAAGTTCGAGGGCAAAAGCTTGGCCAATGTAGCCGGTGGCACCGAGGAGCAGGATCATGGGAAAGCGGGAAGGAAGCGCAGCGAGGTTCAGCGGCGTTTGGCCTCGGCGACCGCGCCTTCGAGGTAGGCACGGTATTCGCAGTTGGGCATGGCGTTCACCACGGTCTCAAACTGGGCGAGCGACAAGATGCCGCTGCGGAAGGCGGCCTCCTCGGGACAACCGATCTTGATGCCCTGCCGTTTTTCGATCGTCTGCACGTAGGCACTGGCCTCGTGCAGGCTGCTACTCGTGCCGGCATCCAGCCAGGCGAACCCTCGCTCCAGCCGGCAAACCTGCAGGCGACCGCGCCGGAGGTATTCCAAGTTGACGTCGGTGATCTCCAGTTCGCCGCGGGCGCCCGGCTTCAGGTCCCGGGCGATCGACACGATCTGGTTGTCATAGATGTAGAGGCCCGGGACCGCGTAGTTCGACTTCGGTTGCTTGGGCTTCTCCTCAATGGACACGGCCTTGCCCGTCGAGTCGAACTCGACCACGCCGTAACGCTCAGGATCCAGCACGTGATAGCCGAAGATCGTCGCGCCGGTCTTGAACTCGCCGAAGGCCCGCGTGAACACGTCGCCGCCCCAGAAGATGTTGTCGCCGAGGATCAACGTGACCGGGTCCTGGCCAATGAACGAGTCGGCGATGCGGAACGCCTGGGCAATCCCCTCGGGCCGGGCCTGTTCGCGGTAGTCAATCGTCACGCCAAACCGCGAACCATCACCCAACAACTGCCGAAACCGGGGCAGATCCTGCGGCGTCGAAATCAGGCAAAACTCCCGCACCCCACCCTCCAGCAGCGTCGTGAACGGATAATAAATCATCGGCTTGTCATAAACCGGCTGCAACTGCTTCGACGCCACCAGCGTCAGCGGATACAGCCGTGACCCCGCACCCCCAGCCAAGATGATTCCCTTCATGGTTACGTAGAGGCTACGAACCTTTGCCGACAAGGCAACCGCAAGCTTGAATAGATAGGAGTGAAATCGGTTTCCTCGACGCCGTGGTATGGTGAACCAATACAAGTGAGTGGGAAGTCCTCCAGTTTTTGACTATGGAATCGTTTAAGTTGCGGGGTTTGCTGCGTCGCCGATCGTGCTGGGTGCCGACTTGGCGGGGGTGGCTTGCGGTCGGTCTGCTGTTTGGCATTGCCGCGGTTGCGACGGCGAGACGAGTGCATCCCTTTCTTGCCGTCACTCAGCGCGTCTCGACCGAAGAGTTGGTGGTGGAAGGATGGATTCCAGATTTTGCCCTACAAGCCGGTATCGAAGAGTTCCTGACCGGCAAGTATCGCCGCATTTTGGTGTCTGGTGGCCCCTTGGAAAAAGGGGAGCCACTGTCGGAATATCGAACCTATGCCGAATTCGGGCGGGCGACGTTGGAGCGACTCGGTTGCCCCACCAACGAGCTGCGCGCTGTGCCTGCGATTGGGGTCAGGCACGACCGCACCTACGCCGCGGCGGTGGCCTTGCGAGCGTGGCTGACAGCCCAAGCTGGCGTGCCCCGGCACCTCAACGTCGTCACAGCCGATTCCCACGCCCGCCGCACCCGACTGCTCTTCCAAAAGGCGTTTGGCGACGATACCGTGATCGGAATTATCGCTGTGCCGGATGAGCGCTTTGATGCCACTCGTTGGTGGCGATCCAGCATGGGTTTCAGAACGGTCACTGGAGAACTGATAGCCTATTTTTATGCGAGGTTTTTGTTTTCGCCACCGGAAGAATTGTCCCGCATTTAATGCGCGCACTTTAATCAAACTTCGACCCTGATCCGAAGCGTTCTCGGTGCTTTCTGCCTGCAGACGTCAAACGTCTTCGAAGAGTGTATTTCGACCTCAACGCGAAATTTGCCACGGCTCCCGACAATTCTATTAATGCGTGGGCAAAAAGTTACCTAAAAGCCCAAATCAGGACGTAAACTAGCCGGTTCAAGCATCGTCATCTGAAACCATACATGAGGCCATGAGTCGAATTCGTTGCTGCGATGAGGGGGGCGAAGATCGGGCTCCTGATGCACCAAGAGATTTAGCGGCGGCTGACCTGGGAAAATAACTAAGGGGACGGGGAGCAGGAACCAAGGGCCGCAGAATCGATTGGATCCGCTCGCCGCGCTGTAACAATGACACCTCAGGCTGTTATAACGTCAGAAATGGATGCACAGCGACCAATTGAGCAAGTTGCTAAAAATCGTCCCCAAGGCTCCCAGTGCCGTCCGACAGCGAGCCGTAACCGCTAATTCGCTTACCGTTTGGATGCCCCACGAATGTTCCACGATTTTTCAACGCCGAAAATCTGGCCGCCCAAGGCTTGAGTTCAGAGAGTCGTTTTGCCTTCGAAAACGCCACCTCAGTGGCCGCTTCGGATGCAGGTGGGTAAATTGGACCTGCAAAAGCCGACTGCACATCGGCTCAAGCGCTCGAAACAACCGGCGCCTCAGCGGCGGAAGCATTGGAGACAAGACGAGTCAATTTTGGAGCGAGGACTGAGTTTCCTGCGCCGAAAAGAATTGTCATCGGCACCCCAAAAAGCCGCGAATCAATCAGCAATACCGCGACTAAAACCTCCTCTCAATGTTTCAAATCAGCGACCGAATAAACTCCGTTTAAGCATTGATTCCTCAGCGAATTACCGCACCCGGAGGAGAATCTCAGCCATTGCGAAAACAATTGTGAACTTTTTTAACCCGGCGGTGGGTTTTTAGTTTGACCCATCCATTCAACTTCTTTAGGTAGCCCTCAGCTTAAGCCGAAAACGTCAGTCTACGGGAATTCCGTATGCCCTGACTTTTATCGGCCGGGTCGGAAGAACGACACGCAAAATGCTAAAGTCGAAAACATTTCTAGCAGTCGATTTCGGGGCTGGATCCTTGAAGGCCGCGGAGTTCGAGCCATCTGAAGATGGTGGGCTTCGCCTCCTGCGTTTTGCCATCAAGCCGCTCGGTCTTGCCGGATCACAAGACGCTGCTCGCGAAAACGTGGTTAAAAAAGCCTTGGTTGAACTGCTCGCAGAAGGAGCATTTCAATCTCAGTCAGCAAGCGTCTGTGCCCCGGGTTACCAAGTCTTTTCCAAATTCGTCAAGCTGCCACCGGTCGACACTTCCAAGGTCACCCAAATCATTCAATATGAGGCGCAACAAAACGTTCCTTACCCGCTGGCTGAGACCGCTTGGGACTATCAGATTTTAGGCACGAGCCCTTCCGGGGAACTGGAAGTATTACTCGTGGCAATCAAATCGGAAATCGTTGAAAAACAGCTATTGGCGGCAGGTGAAGGCGCTAAACTCAAGATTCAAACCGTTGATTGTTCGATTGGTGCACTGGCGAACGCCTTCCGGTTCAACTATCCGGACCAAGAAGGATGCAGTCTCCTCATTGATATCGGTGCGAAAACCAGCAATGTAATCTTGTTCGAGGCCAACAAATATTACGCGCGCAGCGTCAATGTTGGAGCCAATGCAATAACCCAAGAATTTGCCGCAGAAGCGAAGCTTAGATTTGACGAGGCTGAAAAGTTTAAAATCGCTGAAGGATTTGTAAGTCTTGGAGGGGCTTACGAAGAGCCAGACAACCCGAAAGTTGCCGCGGTTTCAAAAGTGGCACGAAATGTTCTTACCAGACTTCACCTCCAAGTTAATCAGACAATTCAGTTCTACCGAACGCAACAAGGTGGTGGAGCGCCCTTGCGTGTGTTCATCTGCGGCGGTGGCTCCGCGATGCCGTATGCCGCTCAGTTTTTTCAAGAAAAACTCAATTTACCGATCGAGTTCTTTAACTCATTTAGAAATCTCCAAATCGGAGACTCGATCGTTGTTGATGATCTGGAAAAAATCGCCCAGTGCTTTGGAGAAATTGTGGGCTTGGCGCTCCGTAATGTCGCGCAGTGTCCGGTTGAACTGAATCTCGTTCCGAAAGCATCGTTGGCCCGGCAGGAGTTCAATTCTAAAAAACCATATCTTTTGGTTTCCGCGTTCGCCTTGGCTCTCGGGGTTGGGGCAGTCGGGATTTTCTCGCAACAATCTGCTAATGTGTTTCGAGATGGGGCTGAGAAAATAGCCGAAAAGCTAGATCCGCTGGAGAGCGTAAAACAGTCTTTGCAAGCGGAAGAGTCTAAGCTAGCGCGGTTAACCGAAGAGGCAACACAGTTGGGGACTTGGTTACAAGACCGAACCTATTGGCCTGAAATATTTGTCGAAATACGCAGAATACTAGTCGAAACAGAAAACTCCTCAAAAGCCAAATTGGGCGTTGATGTGGGAATATGGGTTGACACGTTTCTATCCACCGAACCGACCGTTCCGCTCGCGGCGGTCGAAGAAGATGCGCCTAAGCCGATGATGATCATGGATCCAATCTTGGCCAAGCGTTACGGGCTTGTGCCGCAAAAATCCGCAGATGGAGAGGCCGGAGATGGGGGGGGGGCTGGTGTGGCGGGTAAAAAATCCGCTAACACAAATGAAGTCTCAACCATCAACCTCACAATTAGAGCGGTCAATCTGAAGGCCAAAGCGAATAGTGATTTAGCTTACGAGGTCGAAAAGAACATGAAAGCCAGCGGGCTCTTTGACGGCAAAGAAACTCAGTTGTCTGGAAATCTGGATCAGGTAGACGATACGACTCCCTCATTCACTTTTCCTCTAAAAGTAAAACTAAAGCGCCCCATCAAGCTCTAACATGGACTGGATCAAAAAAAACATCTTGTTTGTTGTTGGATTAGCCGTCGCCGCCGGCTTGCTGGTAGCCTCTGCAGTTTATCTTGCACAAGCACAGGACGCGAAGTCCGCCGCCAATGAAGAATTGGAGTCGAAAAACAGACAACTGGCCGAGCTAGTCGCTCGGGACCCGTATCCGAATAAAGAAAACATCGCTTTAGCAAAAGCGGAACAAGAGCGGATTTCAAAGTTTATAACTGAAGCTAGGAGTCGTTTTGCGTTATTAGAGGACGGCGTTAATCTCGATAATGCATCCTTCAAGTCACTCTTGGAAAACACGATCTCAACGCTCGAGCGGGAAGCCCAACGGTCAGGTGTGAAGCTTCCATCCGAGAAGTATAGTTTCACATTCGGCGACCAACGGAAGCAGTTGCAACTGCCTAGCGCTTCACTTGGACCATTTGCTAGAGAGTTAGGTGACATTAGTGATTTGTGCCATGTGCTTTTCGCTGCTAAGATTCATTCGCTGGTCAGTCTTAAAAGACCGAGTGTTGCGACTAATGAAGGAATTGGTAACGCCGACATTCTAAGCAAAAAACCGGGAACAAATTCAATTGCCGGTGCATTAATATATCCGTATGAAATTTCCTTCCAGTGCTTTAGTTCCGAACTGGGAGCTGTATTGGAAGGGTTTCTAAAAGCGCCCAAATCCTACGTTCTAAAAACCGTCAACGTAGAACGTGGAGATTCGGAGTCTTCATTATCTCCAGTTTTAGGACAAAGTCCAGGGATTGGAGGAATGGGAATGGACCCCACAATGGCTTCGCGTTATGGAATGGGACGTTATGGCAACCGATACGCACCCCAAGCTCCCGCCCAACAGACCCAACCGATTATCAAACCGAACGAACCGGTTCTTGATGAGAAGCCTCTACGCATAACGATAGGTCTGGAAATAATCAAGCTGGGCAAATCGGTTGCTCAAGCGAAAACAGCCGTGCAGTAATTGTGAGGAAACAAATGGATTACCTGAAAAAGCATTACGAGAAGATAATCTTGTTCGCGGTTCTTCTTGGGGTAG
>CAIJLV010000167.1 GCA_903821635.1 uncultured Verrucomicrobiota bacterium
CCGATCTCTCGATCTTGCGGCTGATGCCGGACTGGTCGGAGTTGGGCAATAAGACGAGGTAACGGCCGGGCAGGGACAAGTTGGTCGTGACGCGGGGGCCTTTGGTGCCGATGGGCCCCTTGGTGACTTGGACAATGATCTCACTGCCGATCGGGTAGAGCTTCGGCACGTCCTTCTGCGTGATCTTGGGTTTGTCCCGCTTGCGCTTCTTGTCTGTGTCGCGTTCGACGACTTCGACGCTGGAATCGAAGCGGTTCGGGATGATGTCCCGGTAGTGCAGGAAGGCGTTTTTGTCGAAGCCGATGTCCACGAAGGCAGCCTTCAAGCCGTCTTCGAGATTCTTGACCTTGCCCTTGTAGACTGAGCCGACGAGTCGCTCGGTATTGGCCCGTTCCACGGTGAAGTCTTCCAGTCGGGATTCCTCCAGCAGCGCCACGCGGGTTTCCAGCGGTTCGGCGTTGATGACGACCTCGACGGTCTTCTTGGGCTCGGGTTGGATGAGTTGGCGGACCTTTTTGACGACCTGTTTAACGGCCGCCTTTGCTTTTTCGATGAACCCACGGGGTTCGCGATCGCGGCAAGGGGGGGCGGTTTCGGCGGTCCGCGAGCTATCGGCTTCGCGGTCCTGGGTGGACTCCGCGGAACGGGTGAGATCCGGGGTGCGAAAGCGTTGGTCGCGTCCGGCTGCCGGGGCTGGCTCATGGTCGTCGTGGGCGTCTTCTGGCAGGCCGGCGGCGAGGTTTTCCGAACGCCGGACTTCGGCCTCGTGGCGGCGGCGGTCGAAGAGGGAATCTGTGGGGGGGCGGGCGCTGGCGACCTCGGCGCGCGCCTGGGAGGCGGCGAGGTTCGGTTTGGGGGCACTGAGGCCGCGGTTCGGTTTGAACCGCATTTGGCCCCGGCCTTTCTTGAAGTTTTGACTGCTCATGGGGAGTGACTGGAAAGAGGCGTCAGTAGTGACGCCGATACAGGTGAATGTTTTGCAGGATGCCGATGGCGACGAGGGAGCTGATCACTGAGGTTCCGCCTGCGCTAAGCAGGGGCAGCGGGATGCCCTTCACCGGCAGCAAATGGATGTTCATGCCAATGTTCACAAAAATGTGGGTGAACAGGAGCGTGACGACGCCGACGGCTAGCAGCCGTCCGAGTCGGTCGCGGGCTTCACCGGCCACCTTGATGCCCGTAAAGAGCACCACGGCGTAAAGGCCGATGACGGTCACGCTGCCGAGGAAACCCTTCTCCTCGGCAATGACTGAAAAAATGAAGTCGTTGTGGGCCACCGTTCGGGGCAGGTAGCCGAGGGCGCTTTGGCGGCCTTCCCGCCAGCCCTTGCCCGTCAGGCCGCCCGAACCAACCGAGATGAGGGCTTGCTCGATGTTGTAGCTCTTGCGCTTCAGTTCGCTTCGGGCCGTGGCGCGTTGGGCTGGGGTAGCGTCCTTGGGAATCGGATTGAGGCCGAAATAGACCTGAAGTCGGGCGCGTTGGTATTCCTTGAGCGGCACAAAATGCCAACCCGCCGGCACAAATAGGGCGTCGGCCAGCAGTAGCGCCACTGCCAAGGCGACGCCGCTGGTGAAGCGGAGCAGGAACCGGCGGGGAGCCCCCGCCACGAGCAATTGCACAAAGGCGACGGGCAGGAAGACGGCGGCCGAACCGAGGTCGGGCTGGACTAGGATCAACGTGAACGGCAGCAGGGCCATGGCCAAGGCACGGCCGACAACGAAGGCGGAGCCCAATTCACCGGTGGGCCGGGAGAGGTAATTCGCGAGCGAAAAGAGGAACGCGAGCTTGGCAAATTCCGACGGCTGGAACTGAAGCGGCCCGACTTCGATCCACCGCATGGCGCCCCAGCCATTGTCGGAGCCCAAGCCCGGGATCAGCACGAGCACGAGCAGCAGGACCGAAGCCCAGTAGGCAACTAGGGACCAGCGGGCGATCCGGCTGTAGTCCAGCAGGCACATACCGAAAGCCGCCACCATGCCGATCAGGTAGGCGGCGCCCTGGGTGAAGACGCGGTAACGCCACCACGGGAGGTGATTGGCGGAATCGGTGTTGGCGGTCGCCGAATAGATGAAGGCGGAACCCACGAGCATGAGCCCCAGCACCGCTAGCCAGAGGGGCCAGAGGATGCTGGTGTCCCGCCGTGACGGGGTGGACGCGAAGCGGTTCATCGTTGCGCGACCCTCCGGGTGGGGTTGCGTTCCCGATCGCGCAGGAATTGGTAAATCTGTTTGGCCACCGGAGCGCAGGTGCCACCGCCGGAACCGCCGCTCTCGACCATCACGATCACCGTGTAGCGCGGGGTTTCGTAGGGGCCGAAACTGGCGAACCAGGTGACCTTGTCTTTGCGGCCGTTGCCCTTGATTTCGGCGGTGCC
>CAIJLV010000168.1 GCA_903821635.1 uncultured Verrucomicrobiota bacterium
ATCTAGCAGGATGCGGTTCAATTGAGCATCGTCATCAACGTAGTCGGTGCGCTTTTTGCGCGTAATCGAATAAAGCGGCGGTTGAGCTATGTAGACGTAGCCATCGCGAATCAACTGCGTCATCTGCCGATAGAAAAAGGTGAGCAACAACGTGCGGATGTGTGAACCGTCCACGTCGGCATCGGTCATGATGATAACTTTGTGGTAGCGAAGATTCTCCAACTTGAAGGCGCCTTCGCCCTCCCCCCCGCCAATTCCGGTGCCGATGGCGGTGATCATCGTCCGGATTTCATTGTTTTGGAGCACCTTGTCCAAACGAGCCTTCTCTACGTTGATGAGCTTGCCGCGGATAGGTAGGATCGCTTGAAATTTGCGGTCCCGCCCCTGCTTGGCTGATCCACCTGCAGAGTCGCCTTCGACGATGTAGAGCTCCGTGTTGGCTGGATCGCGATCGGAACAATCAGCCAGTTTGCCGGGCAAACCGCCGCCGGAGAGGGCCGATTTGCGGACCGCTTCCCGAGCTTTTCGGGCAGCTTCCCGAGCGCGGGCTGCGTTGAGTCCTTTTTCGACGATCTTCTTCGCCACAGCCGGATTGTCGTCGAAGTAGTTCATCAACCCTTCGTAAGCTGCTGAACCAACGAAGCTGTCCACTTCGGGTGAAATGAGCTTAACCTTGGTCTGCGATTCAAACTTCGGATCGCTGTGTTTTACCGAGACGACTGCGGTTAACCCCTCACGAACGTCATCACCAGTTATCTGCGGGTCCTTATCCTTCAACAGGCTGTTGGCCTTGGCATATTGGTTGATCGCGCGAGTCAGTGCGCTACGGAAACCGGTGAGGTGCGTGCCGCCATCGGGGTTATGGATCGTATTAGTGTAGCAGAGCACCTGATCGTTGTAAGAATCATTGTATTGAGCGACCAACTCCATATGGATTTCTACATCCTTGTCATCGTTGGTAAGCTTCGATTCCTTACGCACGCTCAAAGGCTTGGGATGAATTACCGTCTTGCTCTTATTGAGCTGCTTTACGAACTCCTCCACCCCATCTTTGTAGAGAAACGACTCTGGCGGCGCTTCCGTCTGGCGCTCATCAGTGAAGACTATTTCGAGTCCTGAATTAAGGAAGGCGAGTTCCCGTAGTCGCTGGGTAATTCGATCGGATTTAAATTCCACCGTCTCGCGAAAAATTTCCGAGTCAGGTTTAAACGTGATCAGTGTGCCTGTGCCCTTAGCTTTGCCGATAACTTCGAGCTTTTTCATCGTCTTACCGCGCTCGAATTCCATGTGGTGAACCTTACCTTCGCGGCTCACCTCGACCTCAAACCACTCCGAAACCGCGTTGACACACTTAGCGCCCACGCCGTGCGTCCCACCGGAAAATTTGTAGCCGCCTTGGCCATATTTGCCCCCTGAATGGAGCGTCGTCAGCACCATTTCAACCCCCGGAATCTTGTATTGAGGGTGAATGTCCACGGGAATACCGCGGCCGTTGTCACGGATACTAATTGAACCATCCACATGGATGTTCACCTCGATCCGGTCACAATAGCCCGCCAGATGTTCATCCACCGAATTATCCAGCACTTCAGAAACGCAGTGATGAAGTGCCCGTTCATCGGTGCCACCGATATACATGCCAGGCTTTTTGCGAACGGCTTCCAAGCCCTCCAACTTGCCCAGTTTTGATGCGTCGTAACTCGAACTGCCGGCGTTTGATTGATCAACCATGGTGCTGCGTAAAATCGGTCAAAAACTCCCGAAAAATGCTTCGCATACACCCTACCGAGCGGGCGAAACGGCACAATCAGAAAGTCCCCCAAAACAGTGCGGCTCCCCAACGGATTGGGGAGCCGAAAATCAGCAGGCCAAATTAGTTGGGGTTACTCCCCGCCGGTCACAATGACCAGCCAAGCATCATCCCAACGATCTTTGGAGTTGGCCCCAATCGCCACGGCTTCTCCTTTTTTCAAGGATTCGAGTAACAGTTCTTGGGTGAACACCGGGTCGGCCGGCTTGGTGCCCATCGGGTTGAAAATCTGAATCTCAATCCGCCCTTTGCCGGTTGGTTTTAACCCAACGATGCAACGCTCGCTCAGCGCGAAGCGGCAAGACTCGCTGTTGACGGTTTCCGCGTGGCTTTTGACCACAAAATAATTCTTCCACCTCAGATTATTGAGGAGCTTGCTACGCATATTAGAGCTCAACTCCACAAATTCCTTCCCGGGTGGCTTAGGCTCGTCCGTGCCCCAGATCAATTGCGTCTTAATCTTAAATTCGCCCGCCCAAGCCGCTGTGACCATCGCCCAAGCCGTCAACAAAACGAGCCACCGCTTTTTTCCAAAACTATTTCGCATAAAAATTAGGACCGGCCACGAAGCACATCAACGATTCGCCGCATAATGTTAGTTGATCCAGTGAATGGTAAGCCCGTCATTATCCGAGCGAAAAGTCATGACAGTCGCGTCCGCCAAGCCACCCGCCGCCCCCGATTTCAGGGTTAAGATGAGTGCCAAGGCGGCAACCCCCAAGGCCGGCGCCAACCACCGAACCCAACTCGAAATTGACCCAGTCTTAGCGGCACGATTGAGCGCTGCTTCTTCCACCGCGATCCGCCGCTGGATTTGGCTCCAGTAAAATTCGCGCGTCACGGGAACAATGGCGTCTGGCTCGTGCTCCCGAACGGCTTGGCGGACCGTAACCAGTTCAGTCCGCAATGAAGCCGCGACTGGGTTTTCTCGCAGCCAGCGATCAACTTCGGCCCGGCGCCCGAGGGCTAACTGGCCGTCGGCATGGGCCTGAATCTCCAAGGCTTGTTCTAGTTTCATAAAGGTCGGGTCAATCTTCAGTTCGTTCGCGCTGCAATCCTCGCAGCAGGGATGCCATCCGGCGCCGGGCGTAAAACAGACGGGACATCACAGTGCCGATGGAAATTCCTACTTTCTTGGCAATCTCCTTATATTCAAGGCCTTGGAACTCGTGCAGAACCAAGACCATGCGGTGTGATTCGGTGAGCTTACCCATCGCGTCATCAATTCGTTTTCGCAGCTCATCTTTTTCTAGTCCTTCAGTCGGATTAGTGTGATCGACGGCCATCTGTCGTTCAACTCCGCCCAATTCCTCGTCCAACTGTTCAATCGACTCGGTCCGGACTTTTTTTTGCCGCCGGATCTGATCGAGGCAAAGGTTGATGACAATGCGCGTCATCCAAGTAGCAAACGAGGAGTCGCCTTGGAACTGATGCAGTCGCCGCCACGACTTAACCCACGCTTCCTGCGATAGATCCAATGCTTCCTCCTCGTTCCGCATCATCAACAGGGCCCGCGCATAAATCTTGTCCCGGTGACGAAACACCAACTGCTCAAAGGCTTCGGTGTTCCCGCTTTGCGACCATTTGACCAGCGCTTCATCAGGTGCGGACAGATAATCCTGTTTCAACGACTCAAGGATCGACGGCGAGGAATTGGCATTATTCAGCGGAAATTTTCGCGTCTCAGCATGCTCGTGAGCAGACATGTCGACGGGCGTTGAACGACCCGCTTTTCCCACTTCACCTGTGCCGGTTTTTGCCATCGCGAGATCTACAGTCGCCCCTTGGAGCTAGGAATCTGCCCCTCGATTCGGGGGTCGCGCTGGCAGGCAAAATCCACGGCCCGCGCAAACGCTTTAAATAAGCTCTCGACCACATGATGAGGCTCCCCCTCCGTCAAAAGTTCCAAGTGCAGATTGCATTTGGCTTCGTTGGCAAAGCCTTGAAAAAATTCGCGCGCTAGACCGAACCGGAAGGTCGATGACATATCCTGAGTCTGGTCCGCGACCGGAATTCGCTTCTGCGCGAGGGCATTCATGGCGCGCCAGACCAGAAACGGTCGGCCACTGAAATCAATCACGCAGCGGGCAAGGCACTCGTCCATTGGCACGTAAGCTTCACCGGTAAACGGATTGCGGGGGTCAAACCCACTGCCATAACGGCGAAGGCCCCGCTTATCCCCCAAAGCTTGGACAAAGGCTTGCCCCAGCGCGATGCCACAATCTTCGACGGTGTGATGAGCGTCGATGTGGAGGTCCCCCTTGCAACGCAGTTTCAGGTTACAGACCGAGTGACGGGCAAAAGCCGTCAACATGTGGTCAAAGAAGCCCACGCCGGTCCGAACGTCAGCTTTGCCTTGGCCATCAATCTCCAACGTCAGCCGAATATCGGTCTCCGATGTCTTCCGGTGAATTTTCGCGGTCCGCGCCTGCATTGCTTGGAGAAATTAAACCCAGACCTTGGCAGACGACGATCATAAACCGTCACTCACGCCACCGCCAGTTCAGGCCAGAGGAGCGCGCTCGTCCGCATACCCGCGGCAAAGGCGTCCAACGAGAACTTCTCGTTGGGCGAGTGCGGGTTGTCGTCAGGCAAAGCCATGCCCAGCAGCAGCGTTTCGGCTCGCAGATGCTTTTTGAAAGCCGAGACAATGGGAATGCTACCGCCTTCGCGTAACAAAACGGGCTCATGACCAAAGCCCTTCTGGAGCGCGCGCAAGGCTCCCTGCGCCAGCGAACTAGTCGGATCAACGAGGTAAGGTTCCCCACCATGCCCATGCTTGAGGGTCAGTTTAACCGTCGGTGGACATAGCTTTTGCAACTGCCGCTTCACGGCGAGAATGACCTTCTTGGGCGACTGATTCGGCACGAGCCGCAGGGTGACTTTCGCGCTAGCCCAAGCTGGGACGATGGTCTTACTGCCTTCCCCCTGATAGCCGGACGTCAAACCGTTAATCTCGAACGTCGGCCGGGCGCTTCGCTGTTCGTCGGGAGTAAAACCCACTTCACCAAAGAGCTCGGGAACCCCGAGGAATTTGCGATACTTGGTCTCACTAAAAGGCACCCGTGCCATCTGTTTGCGTTCGTAGGCCGAGAGTTTGACCACGTCATCGTAATAACCGGGCACGTTGATTCGCCCCTTTTTATCACGCATCTGGCCCAGCAATTGGCAAAGCGCCATCGCTGGGTTATCCAGACTGCCACCATAGATTCCCGAATGCAGATCGCGAGAAGGCCCATCCAGCCGGATTTCAAAAGCGGCAATTCCGCGCAACGCATAGGTTAGTGCCGGATGCTTCAGCGAGGGGATGCCGCTGTCCGAAATCACCACGGCCGCGCAGGCTAGTTTGGCTGCCTGCACCGGCAAAAATTCGTAGAGGGCCGTCGAACCGACTTCCTCTTCGCCCTCGATGAGAAAGGTCAAATTGCACGGCAAGGTTTTGCCCGATTTGAGCCAAGCTTCAGTCGCGATGATATGGGCTAGGTGCTGGCCCTTATTGTCACTGACACCGCGGGCAAACACATCGCGCCCGACGCGACGCGGCTGGAAGGGGGGCGAAGTCCATAGCTCAAAGGGCTCGGCTGGCTGGACATCGTAATGGCCGTAAACCAAGAACGTAGGCTTCTTGGGATCGTGGTTTGGCGTCCGCGCAATGACGATCGGATTACCTTTGGTCTCATGCACCACCGTGACCAACCCGGCCGACCGACACCGTCGCGCAATCCAATCAGCGCTCGAGCGCAAATCGCCGGCGTGTTGCGACTGCGCGCTGACGCTGGGAATGCTGGCGTAAGCGCACAGCTCATCAACAAAGCGGGCCTCATTGGCCGCGAGATAACCAAGGATAGAATCCATTTTTCGAAAGCAGGAAGCTGTGGTCAGAACTACTTCTTAGGCTTCAACAGATCAAAGGGATTAAGCGTCGGCGCTTGATTGGTGGCCGGGGCGTTTGTGGGCTTGCGACTTCCGCCCAACAGATTTCCCAAAGCCGCCCCGAGGTTGCCGGCCGGCGCGTTTGTGGCTGCGGGGGCATTGGTCTTCGAACCACCACCGAGCAATCGGCCCACGCCTTCAACCAAGCTGGCTCCCTGCTCAATCACGGCTTTGCCACTGCCGCCCACCAAGCCGGCTCCGGCACGAGCTGCAAAACCGGCCAGAGCGAGATAATTGATCTTGGGCTCAGCCTTACCCACGGTTCCTTGCAGCGTGAGAAATTCCGGCAACGCGACATAGGTCAGGTTCGTGGCAACATCCGCCGCCGCGAGGCCACTTTTTTGGGCCAGTTCGCGCCGCAACGCGACGCCCACCGGGATTTGCAAAGCTGAGTTGGTCAGCACCGCCGCGAGTGTGACCGTGCCTCTGGCTGTCGCCTCAAACGCCGGGCTGCGAACAAGCGCACTCTCGAGTTGAATTTTCCCACCGCCCATCGTGCCTTGGGCATTGATCGACTCGATGGGGGACTTGGTGATTTCGTCCACCCAGCCACCACCAGCTGGCTTGGCCCCGGTCAGCCGGCCGAGCAAATTCCCGACGGCTGCGCCCGGATTGCGGATCAGGTCGGGGATCGAGACGATCGTGTTGATGACCGCCTTGAGCGTCGAGCTCTGCACGCTACTCACCGCGAGGTTAAGATTCGACGTAGCGAAGTTGAATGACCCTTCCAAATTCTTCTGCAGCGAGGCCCCCGTCACCCCGGCGCCCTTGGTCTGAAATTTGGCAACGAGACTTCCACCCAGCTTATCCGCTTGGTCAGGAACAAAGGTGTTGTTCAAGGGCCGGAGAGGCACCCCTTCAGCCCCAAAACTGACGTCGTAGGTGTAACCCGGGACTCCGAGATTTGCTTTGGCACTCGCCCGCACCGGGGCTCCATTGAGGGACAAGGAGAACGGCTCTAGCACCACGGAATTGTTGTCCAATTTCACCTTCGTCACCCAGTTGGAAATGGCGACTTCGCGGAGAAAAAACTGGGCGATGTTCAGGTCGAGGTCAAAACGTTTGAGAGGCAGGTTTATCGCCGCCGGTTCTTGATTCGGATCGGCCGGCGAGCTCACCACTGCTGGAACCGAGGCCGGGGCCGCCGAGCGATTCGTGGTCGGACCCGCGAACAGGTTGAACAGCGGGGTCAGGTCGAGGCCAGTGCTCTGGAGACTCAATACACTCGGCGTAGCGTTGTTGGTTGCGAGGTCAATTTTGCCGCTGATCAGAAGCGTGTTTTCGGCTCGCGCAGTCGAACCGAGCTCCAGCTTGAACTGCCGCAGATCAAGGGTCTGGGCCCGTTGGGCGGCGTCCACCGAAAAGCCCAGAGCCAGCGGCGTCGTCGGTAGTTTTTTCTCGGGATCCTCGGCTACAAAGTTTTGCAGTTTAATTTGCGCTTTGAAGGTGGATTCGCCCGTCAACGCAATCGTGCCCAGACCATCGCCATCGATCGAGATGGAACGCAGGCGGTTGGGAGCGATGGCCGCGGCGACAAAGGGCCCGAGCGCACTTTCGTTAAAGCCGACTGACTTGAAATTGAAATCCCCGGTCTTGGACTGGGGATCGAATTTGCCAGCCACATCAAACGAACCACCCGGCGCCGTGCCGCTCTGCGCCGCGAGCGTCAGGCGCTGCAGAGTATACGTGCTCAGGGTCAGGTCGGCCGCCATCTGGATTCTCGCCACGTAGTCCGTCAGCACCGCGTCCTTCAACTTGCCAGTAAGGTCTGAGGCCGAAAGGTTGACGGTGATGTTGGTGGCGCCCGGCCGGATGCCAGTTTGGAACGACAGCAGCGCCGAGCCGCGCTGAAATTCGACGCCCTCAACTGGATGAATTTTGAGCAGTTGCGGCAAGCTGACATCGGCAGAGGCCTGGAGTCCCAAGATTTTTTGCTGCTGATGGTGATTTGCGTAGGCCGTCAGCTTGGCAACCTGCTCCGCGCCATTTTCAATGATGACCTCCGACCGATCCAAGGTTGCAGCCACAAAATCCTCATAGCTGCCCTCGGAGCTAAACGAGACCTTCAGTTGATTGAACTTTGCGCCAGCGACTTCACCCGACAGTCGGTCGATTCCGCCTGTCAGCTTCGCCTTGAGCAACCGACCATCCCGCTCCGCGGTAATTTTGGTGACCAAACTGACGGTGCCCGAAGGAACGTCCGGGCCGGCCAGCGCCCGCCAATCAGCCAGTTGGAGTCCCGTGAGACTTAGCGTAAAGGTGGCTTCCCGAAAACCGGGCGCGGTCCGATCCCAAGCCAGATTCATGGGGCGATCGAGCCCCCCGCGGATCAAATCACGGCCGCCCTGTTTGACTTCGACATCCAGCTTTTCCGCCAACGCCGTCTTTTCGGTTAGATTGACGCTGAACTTGTAGTCGAGGGCGACGTCGAGCACTGGCGACGCGCCGTTCGTGAGCACCAAACCGAACTGGTTCACCGAAAGTTTACCGTAGGAGGCGAACAGTTGGCCGAACTGAGCGAGGTCAACGCGCCCATTGGCGGTCACCGCGGTATTGCCAAAGCCGACTCCCGACGCCGTGCCCACTACGCCGAGCACGCGTTTATCGATCCCGTCGATTGTGTAGCTGATCCGGGCTTCGCGCTTGGCCAAATCATAGGGTCCGTTAAGCGCAACCGTTCCCAAGGTGTCGTTCCCCCGGGTGAAGGCCAGTTTGAGCTGTTTCACCTCGGTCGCCGTCAGGTCCAACGCCAGCGCGGCGCCCGCATTGGCCAATTCTTTGAACGCCCCCTCTGCCTTGCCGAGGCTCAACTTGAGTTGGCCGTTGATCGCCGCCGGCATCAATTGGGCGTCCAATCCGACGTCAAACGCGCCTTCACCTTGGGCGGCCAGGCGGTTGGTGCCCTGCACGGAGGAACCGGAGAGACTCAAGGTGAGCTTGCCGGTCTGACCATTACCCAATTGGTCGAGCGTGAGGTTGAGTCCGACCACCTCGCTGATCTCCACGCCACCGGCGGCCGTCTCCTTGGAATACCGGAGCGTTGCGTTACGCAGCGCGAAGTTACGCAAGTTCACTTTCGGAGACTCCGTCGAGGCCGGCTTGGTCGCCGAGGGCTCGGACTTCAGGCCAGCCAGCAGCTTGGCGAGATTGCTGTCGCCGTTTAGCTTCTCCACGATGGTGACGGTCGGCGATTCGATCGTCACCTCATCGACCTTGAGGTCGCCCCCCAGAATGGCGAGGAGCCCATAGCGAACCCGGACCAACTCGACCGTGAAGAGGGGTTCGCTGCCCCGGGGGGTCAGCTTCACTTGGCGAAGCTCAAGCTGTCGGAATGGACTCAGGCTGACGTCTTCCGCCACCAATTCGCTGCCCAACGCGCTCGCCACTTGCGGTAGAATGGCCGACTTGATGAACCAACCGCTCGTGGCAACCCAATAGACCACGGCCAACAGACCGACGAAGCCACCGAGGATCAGTGGCCATTTTTTTCGGGGCTTATATTGCGAGGCATCCATGATTCGAGGGGGGGGAAATAGAACTCCGAGAACTCCGGGGATTGATTTACGAATGCAATCGGACCAATCCGGTGGGGAAACTAGGCGGGCAGTGCTTCCCCGCAAGCCGCATCTCAATAGGCAGTCAACGTAGCCGCCTCAGCGTCTTGCAATTGCTTGAGTAAGGGGCCAAGCACACGGCGACCAACCGAGGTGCAAGTAGCCCGAACTCACGCTGAACCACTGTCAGTCGTCAAACCTCGCCCGCCCGCTTTTCAGCGCCGGGTGAGCATAGGAAATACTCGACTAATGCACACAAAACCGGCGCAGAACAAGTCTGCGCCGGTCTGCGAATTGACCCTGAAGGCCGGCCTGAAGGGTCAGTCAGAGCCGACTTTACTTGAGCACGGCCTGGTGGAATTCAAACCAATCGTCGAGGTTGTTGAGGTTGACGGCGTCAGGCAGGACCGAGCCATCATCCGGCAACTGATTGGCGGCGAGAATGTTCTTCCGGGTCTCGTCGGCGTGGATGTAGCTGACGATGCTGAGGTTCAGCTTGTGAATGTTAGCTTTGGTGAGCTTCACGCCGGGCTGGCCTTTGATCCAAGCCTCGAACTGCGGATAGGTGGGCTTGCTCTCGGTGATGAAGGCGCGCACAGCGTCGGGATTCAGGCCGAGGGCGGTGATCACCATCATATCATAGCCTTGACCGATGCCAGGATAGCCAGCGGCGAGCTTGGCCCGGGCCTCAAGGGAGGCTTTTTGCCAGAGGCGGGGGAGGTGGAGAATGCCCAACGGGCCGGCAACGCCGGAACTGATCAGGGGAACGTAGGTTTCGCTCATGTGTAGAAATCTCTTTTACCGAAATGAAGCGCGCTCAACTTAGTTTCCCCAACGCGGGTCGCGCAAACAGTTTTCCCAAGCCGCCGCCGCTTCGGCATTTGGCCCAAGTTTAGCCCACGGTTCGGCAACCTTCGGTGAGCTGATCCCCGGTGACGGCCGACGGTCAGCACGGATGGAGAACCGCCAGACCTATGAAACCCTTCTGTAAAAACCTGCTCCGCTGGGCCCTCCTTTCGGGGATCTTACTCTCGGCGCCGGGGCTGAAAAGCAAGGACTCCGCCACCGCCGACGCGATGCGGCGCAAACTGAAGTTCGCAGAAAAGCTGCTTCCCGGCCTGGCTCGGCATGATTTCGACGTCCTCCAGACCAATGCCGGAAAGCTCCTCGAACTGAGCCGAGGGAGCGGTTGGATCGCCCGCCAAACGCCCGAATACGCGCTGTTTTTGACCGAATTCCAGCGCACCGCCGCCGAACTGGCCAAGACCGCCGCCGCCCAAGACCTCGACGGCGCCACCGCCGCCTACACCGGCCTGACCGTGAGTTGCGTGGCCTGTCACAAATACATCCGCGGCGACACCGCGAAGAAATGATCCCCGCTCCGCCCCTTGCCCGGACGCCAGCCCTCCCACACCTTTCGGCTGCATGAGTTTGCTGCCGTTTGGGGAATTACCCGTCCACCACCCGCGCCGCTTTGTTCCAGCCCAGCTGGATCTTGGCGACTGGAGTCAGATCGCGCCTTTATTCGATGCCCTCATCGCCCGGGCGCAGCCATGCACCTCGGTGGCTGAGTTCGAACGCTGGCTGCTCGACGGAGGAGAATTGGCTGCCGCGCTGGATGAAGAAGGCGCCCGGAGACACATCGCCATGACGTGCCACACCGACTCGAAAGAGGCGGAAGCGGCCTATCTGCACTTCGTTGAAAAAATCGAACCCGAGTTGAAACCCCGGCGCTTCGAACTCGCCCAAGTTTATCTCGCCCACCCGCTCCGGAAGCAACTACCCCAGGCCCGTTACGAAGTTTTTGACCGCGACCAAGCCCTGCTCGTGGAACTTTACCGGCCCGAAAACGTCCCGCTCGAAACCGAGGACGCCAAGCTGGGCAACGAGTTCAACAAGCTGAGCGGCTCCCTGACGGTCACCTTTCGCGGCGAAGAAAAGACGCTGGTCCAGATGGGGCGGTTCCAAGAGGAGCCCGACCGGGCGTTGCGCGAAGAAGCGTGGAAGCTCGTGGCCGAACGTCGGCTGGCGGAGGCGGACAAGTTCGACGAATTCATGGACGCGCTTGTGAAGCTGCGGCACCAAATCGCGCTGAACGCGGGCTTTGCCAACTTTCGTGACTACGCCTTCCGGCTGCGTGGCCGCTTCGACTACACGCCCGCTGACTGCGAGCGTTTTCACGACGCGATTGCCGCCGAAGTGATGCCCGTCCAACGCGAACTCCAGCAGCGGCGCTCGGAGCAACTAAAAGTATCGTCATTGCGCCCGTGGGACTTGGCGGTGGACCCGCTGAACCGCCCCGCGCTCAAGCCCTTCACCGACACCGCCGAACTGGAGCGTGGTTCCCAAGTTATCTTCGACCGCCTTGATCCCGAACTCGCCCGCGGTTTTGCCACGATGCGCGAATTGCGTTTGTTGGACCTCGCCAACCGTAAGGGCAAGGCCCCGGGCGGTTATCAAAGCACGCTCAGCGAAGTGCGCCTGCCGTTCATTTTCATGAACGCCGTCGGCCTCCAACGCGACGTCGAGACGATCCTGCACGAAGCGGGGCATGCCTTTCACGCGCTAGCCACCCGCAACGAGGAACTCTACGCCTATCGCGGTGCGCCCATTGAGTTCTGCGAAGTCGCCTCCATGGCCATGGAACTCCTCGCCGCCCCGCACCTAGATGTTTTCTACCCGCCAGCCGAGGCCGACCGGGCCCGTCGCGTTCACCTCGAAGGCATCGTGGGCGTGTTTCCTTGGATCGCGACCGTGGATGCCTTTCAGCACTGGCTCTACACGCATCCAGCCCACACCCGCGCCGAGCGCCGGGCCGCTTGGCTGGCGCTGATGGACCGCTTCGGTGGCGACGTGGACTGGACCGGCTCAGAAACCGCCCGCGCCAATCTCTGGCACAAGCAACTCCACATCTTCCTCTATCCGTTTTACTACGTGGAATACGGCATCGCCCAACTCGGCGCGCTGCAAGTCTGGGCCAACTCCCGGTGCGACCCCGCGAAGGCGCTGGCCGAATACAAATCCGGCTTGGCGCTCGGCGGTTCACGACCGCTGCCAGAACTCTTCGCCCAAACCGGCTGCCGGTTCGACTTCAGTCGCGCCACGTTGAAGCCACTGACCGAATTGGTGCGGGGCGAACTGGCCAAACTTACTTAAGCCAGCGTGAGCCCGCCCGCCTCCCAGCAAGAGCGCCCGCCAGCGCCACCGTTCACCACCGCACTGATCGTGGTGAACGTGCTGGTGTTCCTTTGGGAGTCCCAACTGCCTCATTTGGCCAAGCTGTCCCTGTTACACCGTTATGCCCTGAATTTGAGCACCGTGCAGCAGGGTTTCTGGTGGCAGTTCCTGACGTATCAATTTCTGCACGGCGGCCTGTTGCACCTGCTGTTCAACTTGCTTTTCCTCCATTCGGTCGGGCCGCTGCTGGAATTAACCTTGGGCGGACGCCGCTACCTGAGTCTTTACCTAGCCAGCGGCGTGTTCGGCGGCGGCCTGCACATCTTGGTCGCTTGGCTTTCGCCCGACCACTTTTTGTCCCCCGTCGTCGGGGCCTCCGCCGGCCTCTGCGGACTCCTAGCCGCAGTCTGCGCGCTGTATGCGGAGGAAAAGGTGGACGTGAAATTGTTCTACGTGATTCCGCTGCGGGTGCGGGCGAAGTTTCTCCTGCTCGCCGTGGCACTGGTCACCATGGGCGGGGCCTTGTTTCCCTTCGGCAACGTGGCGCATCTGGCTCACCTCGGAGGCTTGGTCGGCGGTCTGGTAGCGCTAAATTTCATGACCGCGAAACCACTGCCCCCCATGGATGACGAAGTGGCGGAACAATCCCGACGTTGAAAAGACGGCTCCCCTGACTAGCTTGCCGCCATGCTGAGTGATCGTGACTACATGAGGGAGTCGGAAGGTCGGCCCCCGATGACGATGACGGTTCGGTTGATGATCGCCTTGGTGGCAGTCTTCGCGGCGGTGCAGATCAATTCAGTCTATGGGCGACCGGAATGGACCGGCTATTTTCCGCTGAGCTTGGGTGGCATCCAGCGCGGTTTTATCTGGCAGTTACTAACCTTCCAATTTCTGCACGGCAGCCTCCTGCACCTCGCCGGCAACCTGATGGGGCTCTGGATTTGCGGCCGCTTCATCGAGCACGTTCTGGGGCGCTGGCGCTTTCTCGCCTTTTACTTGGGGGCAGGCGTGGTCGGCGGTTTGCTGCATCTGCTATTGGCTGTTGGTTTTCCCACTTGGTTTGGAGTGCCGGTGCTCGGCGCTTCCGCGGGAGTCATGGCGTTGGTCGCACTCTTCTGCCTGCTGCAACCGGAAGCCGAATTTCTCCTATTCTTCGTGCTCCGCTTGAAGGCGAAAACGTTGCTGCTCCTAGAAACGGCGCTCGCGTTATTCTTCACCCTCGTTCCCTCCGACCCCGGCGTGGCGCACGCCGCCCACCTCGGGGGAATTCTCGCCGCCCTGCTCTTTTTTCGGGCGCGTTGGCATGATGAACTGGTTTCGCTGCCATGGAATGGCATGGCGCTCCGCCTCAAATCGATCTTCCGCCGCCGCCCAACTGCCCCCGTGAAACCCGCGGCCGCCCCTTGGAAAAAACCGGACCGCCGCCGGGACGCGGCCATTGCCGGCGAA
>CAIJLV010000169.1 GCA_903821635.1 uncultured Verrucomicrobiota bacterium
ATTGCGCTCTCAGGCTTAACTCAAGGAGGGTTGAATGATTCAAACGAGAACGACTACGGAACACCTCGGTTTTCTGGACGGCATCCGGGGTCTCGCAGCGCTGTGGGTGCTGGTCGGCCACTGCATGATTTGGAGCGGATCCTACTGGTATCGGTTCCCCCCTCCCATCATCGCGGTGGATGTCTTCATGCTGGTGTCAGGTTATCTGATGGTCCACCAGTGGACCCGTCGGGTGGGGCCTGGGATAGCGTTGCCGTCCGGGGCGGTGGGTGAGTTTTGGCTGCGCCGGATATTTCGGATTGCGCCGGTCTTTTGGATTGCCTTGGCGGCCACCGTGGTTTGGCAACAAGAACTCAGCGATGGCATTAAGCTGCTTCGGGCGGCGAAGGGGGACACCGGGGTTGTTTATGATCCGGCCAATTTTCCCATGGACGGTAATAGCCTGTTCCTGCGCGCGAGTTTTCTGTTCGGGTTTATCCCGAAACTGGCCGCTTCGCCCTTCATGGGGGACTGGAGTCTGGCTTTGGAAATGCAGTTTTACGCGGCTTTTCCGTTCGTAATGATCGCCCTGCGGCGGTGGGGTGCGGGGCCGATGCTGGCCGGTTCGCTAGTCGTGGCTTGGCTGACGAATGAGGTGCTGCTCCTGGCTCCGGAGTTTCGTCCCGGCGCTGGGACGGCGCTGCCGTTGCCGATCATACTGCCCTTGAAACTGCATGTATTCCTTATCGGTATGGTTTTGGCGGAGGCCAACCGGCGCATGCTGGAGCAACCGCTGAAAGCCTGTCTGGCGGTGGTGCTGGCGCTGGTAGTGGCGGCCATGCAGGCGTGGCAGGTGGCGGCCGTCGGGGCGGTGGCGTTTATCGCGGTGTCTGCTCGCGAGCAGACGGGTGTTTTCGCCGGCAAGAGTTGGTCGGACTGGATCGGAGCAGTTCTTGGCAACCGGGCAATGGTCTTTTTGGCCGACTGCTCCTATGCGGTCTACCTGCTGCACAGTATGGCGATTGCGCTGTGGGGTGGGTGGCTTTGGCGGCAGGAGTGGTTCCTAGCCTGGCGTAACCCCATTCGAATGGGCTGCCTGCTCATTTTGGTGCTGGTCAGCGTGTATCCGGTGGCTTGGCTAATCCACCAAGTGATTGAGAAGCCCGGGATTGGCGTCGGACGCTGGCTGAGCAAGCGGTGGTTCTCCAAGCCGGTCGGCCGCTAATCTGGGGCGGAAGACCTAATTGCCAGTGAGTGGGAGCGAGGCCTCACTATCCGGCGATTTCTGCGCCGCGGCCAATAACCGGCTGAAACGCCCGGATTTGATCTCCAATTCGGCCCACGTCCCCTGTTCGACGATCCGCCCACCTTCGAGCACGACGATGAGATCGGCGTTCCGAATGGTGCTCAAGCGATGAGCGATGACGACCGAGGTGCGGCCGTGGCGGGCGGCGTCCAAAGCCGCCTGCACCTGACGTTCGCTGACGTTATCCAACGCCGAGGTGGCTTCGTCGAGAATCAGCAATTGGGGGTCGCGCACCATGGCCCGGGCAATGGCGAGACGCTGTTTTTGCCCCCCCGAGAGCATCGTGCCCCGCTCGCCCACGACCGATTCGAGGCCGGCCGGCAATTGCTCGATGACATCCCCAAGGTGGGCCATTTGGACAGCCGCCTGGAGCTGAGCCGGGGTCGCTTCCGGGCAGCCGACGGTGATGTTATTCCGGATGGAATCGTTGAACAGATAGGCCTCCTGTTCGACCATGCCCAACCGCCGGTGCCACGAGTCGGAGCTGAAATTCCAATAATCGGTGCCGTCCACCCAGATGTGCCCTGAGGTCGGTTCCCGGAGGCGCAACAGCAGGCTCGCCAAGGTGGTTTTGCCCGAACCCGAGGCGCCGACTAGGGCCACGGTCTGCCCCGAGGGGATGGTCAGGTTGATGTTGTCGAGCGCCACTTTGCCGTTGGGAAAGGTGAAGCTGACCTGTTCGAGGCGGATCCCGGTCGCCACGCGCTCGAATTGAGCTTGGCCAAAAGGCCGTTGGGGAAATTGCGGCACTTCCAGCCACCGCAGAGTTTCGCGGACACCGCCGCCGAAATAAACCAGTTGCCCCAAGATGCCATACAACTGGTTGATCAACGGCAAGAGCCGGATCAACCCCAGCCCGATGATCATGAGGCTGTCGCGGTCCAGTTTGCCGGTCTGGATCAACCACAGATTCGCCAAGGCGAGCAGGACAATTGCGCCTGAGACAGCCAAAGTTTCCGTAGCCGGTGACATCAGGCTGCTGAGGAACGAGCCCTGAACTTCGATGTTCCCGAGCCGGTTGCTGAGAGCGGCGAACCGGTCGCGAGCATGGGCTTCGGCTCGGGTCGCCCGAACTATCCGGACGCCGGCGAAGATTCCGCCAATGAAACCGAACAAGTCACGTTGGGCTTCCGAGCGTTGATCTCCGCGCCGCCCCAAGCGCTTGTAGAACAACGCACTCATGGCTCCCACGATCAACACAAGCCCCAGCAGGCCAACCATGAACTCCCAAGAGAGCAATATGATGCCCACTAAGTAACAAATTGTTAGGAAACAGCGTTGGACGAAGAGGAGGAGAAATTCGACTGCGCCCTGAGCGCGGATTGTTTCAGCGGAATAGGCATTCAACAATTGCCCCGATTGGCGTTCCTCAAAAACATGGAGGGAAGCGCCCTGAAGCCGGTCGAAAAGCGACTCCCGGAGATTGCAGGAAACTCGCCGGCTGAAGTGGGCCATGAGCCGCTGATACCCGATAAAGAACAGGTTCTTGATCAGGATCGCGCCAATCACCAAGCCGCAGAAAATCCACACATAAAACGTGGCTGGACGGTTGGGCCAAAGCTCCGGCAGGAACCGCAAGAAACGTCCATTCAACACCGCATTGGCATTGTCGCCCATCAATGCGATCAGGGGAATCAGGAGGCCAATGCCGGCGATTTCAAAAAAGGCGGACGCAGTGGCGGTCAGCACCGCGGCAAGCACCAACCAGCGGTTGGGACGGATGTGGGGGCGCAACCGGTTGAGGTTACGCAGCAACTGCACCAGTTCTTGGAACCAGTTTGACATCGTGGGGTAATTCCGGAGGCCGACTTTCGAAGTGGTTGCCGCGCATAATGGGTGAGGTGGGCTCCCGGCGGCAAGCGTGGGCTCGGGCAGCGGCCGAATTGTCCGAAGCTTGACCCTGCCGGTGGGCGTTCCAGTTTGGGCGGCGTGACGCCGCACGACAAAGCACAAGCCGCCCAACAGCGCGTAGAAGATGCGTCGCGGGCTCGGACGCTGAACGCGTGGCGGCACATGGATGTGCAGGCCGTGGAACGGGCGTGGCGTTCCAGCGAGCGTTCCTTGGGCGAACTCTTGCCCAAGGTTTGGGAAAATCTCCG
>CAIJLV010000170.1 GCA_903821635.1 uncultured Verrucomicrobiota bacterium
CGATCGCCTGCTCCACCGGCGAACGCTACTTGTCAACCGCCCTAGCCGCCGAAGCCCGCGCCGAAGTCGGGGGCTGAGCCCTAGCTCAACCCGAGTTCCCCAGCGGCCGCCGGCGTCATTGCCGACGGCCGTTTTTTTGCCGGCATCACCCAGCAAAAAGGCGAAGACAGTTGCCTGCCTTCGCCTTAAATCAGAGCGGTTAAACCCGCCAACGGGGCTCAGTCAAACGCGTGACCAGCGCTGCACAGCACGTTCTTGAGCTTGTGCCGGACCAGTTCCTTGGTCGCCTTGCGGGCGGGGCCAAGATACTTGCGCGGATCGAATTCTTTCGGCTTGGACCAAAGGACTTCGCGGATCGCCGCGGTCATAGCCAAACGCAGGTCGGTGTCGATGTTCACCTTGGTGCAGCCGATGCGGCGGGCGACTTCGATGTCCGCTTCGGGCACGCCCGCGGTGTCTTCGCCCATGCCGCCGCCGAATTGGTTGATCTTTTGGGCCAAATCCTTTGGCACCGAGCTGGCTCCGTGCAACACGAGGGGATAGTCACCCATGCCGGCGTCCATCAGGGACTTCTTGATGAGCTTGAGGCGTTCCAGATCCAAGTGCTGAGTGCCCTTGAATTTGTAGGCGCCATGGCTGTTGCCGATGGCCACGGCCAGGGAATCGCAACCGGACTCACGAACAAATTTCACGGCCTCTTCCGGCACGGTGTAATGGCCGCTGGCGGAATGGCAGCCCCCTTCTTCACCGTCGTCGAACTGCGCGCCCACCAAGTGGCCGAGTTCGGATTCCACGACGCAGTTATGTTTGTGGGCGTAGTCGACGACCTTCTTCGTGATCTCGACGTTCTTTTCGAACGGCTCATGGGAAGCATCGATCATCACGCTGGTGAAGCCCTCGTCGATGCACTGCTTGCAGAGCTCGAACGTGTCGCCGTGATCCAAATGCACCGCGATGGGGATGGTGCTGAGGCTGACAGCCGCCTCGATCAGCTTCTTGAGATACACCGGGTTGGCGTATTCGCGGGCACCCTTCGAGATTTGAAGCATCACGGGAGCCTTTTCCTCCTCGCAGGCTTCAATAATGGCCTGGAGCAGCTCCATGTTGTTCACGTTAAAGGCACCGAGGGCGTATTTGCCCTTGAGCGCTTTGGCGAACAGGTCGCGCGTATGGGTAAGTGGCATATGCTATTCTGGTTTTACAATCCGCTCCAATGGTCCGGGAACGGGACAGGTGGGGACGCTAGGCATCGGGGGAACGGTAGGAAACAGGATTTTTTCGGACCGCGCAGTATCCGCAGAGGGGCGAGATTCGCCAAAAACCAAGAAGCGGCAGCTGGGCGCTGGTTCTAAATGTCCATCGTGAGCAGGGGCAATAGCTTCGGCTCCGTCGACCGGGAAATTTACCAGACTGGCATCCAAATTGCATCTCACTCGTTCGATCTAGGTCGGCTATGTGGCCGGCCGCGGCCGGTTCTGCAGCAAACCGTGTGTCTGCCGGACCGGCCGTCTATTTTCCGCCCCGATCCGCCCCGGTCCCCAGGGCAACACCGGCGGGCACCTCGGCCAAGGACACCGCCCGCCGTCCCACGCGACTGGCAATCCACCGTTGACCTCTCCGCGGCTGAAATTCAACTTCCCGCCCTGCTTCGTCGTCATGAAGACCCTTCTGTTCGTCTGCACCGGAAACACCTGCCGTAGCCCCATGGCGGCGGCTTTGACGCGTCGGGCGCTCGGCGAACAGGCAGGCTGGCGCGTTGTTTCCGCTGGCATCGGCGCCGTAAACGGTCAGCCCCCCAGCCGCAACGCCCTGCTCGCCATGCAGGAATTGGGCGTGGATATATCCAGCCACCGTTCGCAGATGCTCACCCAGCGCCTCGTCGACGAAGCTGACTACATTTTTGGCCTGACCCACGGGCACGTGGAAGCAATTGCCTACCTTTATCCCGAGGCCGCCGAAAAAACCTTTGTCCTGCGCGAATTCGACCCGGCGCTGGAAGGTTACGAACAAGACATCTCCGACCCCATCGGCGGCCCGCTCGAAGGCTACGTGCAGTGTCGCGAAGAAATTGAACAGGGCGTCACCCGGGCGCTCGCCGTCCTCCGGGAACACGCGCTTGTGACCGTTCCCATTACCTTTGCCGTCGGCTCCGACCATGCCGGCTTGGCCCTGAAGCAAGCGCTCGTGCCCGCGCTTCAGCAACGCGGCCTGACCGTCCGCGACGTCGGCACCCATTCCCTCGATTCCACCGACTACCCCGACTACGCCCACGCCGTCGCCCACTTAGTCGCCGAAGGTGAAGCCGATTTCGGCCTCCTCTGCTGCTCGACCGGTATCGGTATGAGCATGGCCGCCAACAAGGTGGCCGGGGTCCGCGCCGCCCTCGTGGTCAACGAAGAAGTCGCCGCCCTCACCCGCCAACACAACGACGCCAACGTCCTCTGCCTCGGCGCCAAAACCACCACTCCCGAACACGCGGTGAAAATTCTCGACGCGTTCCTCCAGGCCGACTTTGAAGGCGGCCGACACGAGCGCCGCGTCAGCAAAATCGAAGACGAAATGCACCCCGAACTAACCCTCGCCCACATCGACCCCGAGATCGCTGCCATCATCGACCATGAGCGCCAGCGCCAGCAGGAAAACATCGAGCTGATCGCCTCGGAAAACTTCACCAGCCCCGCCGTCATGGAGACACAGGGCAGCGTGCTGACCAACAAATACGCCGAGGGCTACCCCAAGAAGCGCTGGTATGGCGGCTGCGAAAACGTGGACCTCGCAGAACAGCTCGCCATCGACCGGGCCAAACAACTCTTCGGCGCCGAACACGCGAACGTGCAGCCCCACTCCGGCTCGGGCGCGAATATGGCCGTCTATTTTTCCGTGCTGAAGCCCGGCGACAAGCTGCTGACCATGGACCTGTCGCACGGCGGGCACCTGACCCACGGCAACAAGGCCAATTTCTCCGGCAAATTCTTCGAAATCGTCCACTACGGCGTCCGCCCAGGCGACGAACGAATCGACTACGATCAACTTGCCGTGATGGCCCGGGAACACCGGCCCAAGATGATCACGGTCGGCGCTTCGGCCTACCCGCGAATCATCGACTTCGCCCGCATGGGGGAAATCGCTCGCGAAGTGGGCGCCCTGCTGCTCGCCGACATCGCCCACATCGCCGGCCTCGTCGCCGCCGGCGTCCATCCCAGCCCGATTCCCCACGCCGACTTCGTCACCACCACCACGCACAAGACGCTCCGCGGTCCGCGCGGCGGCCTGATCATGTGCCGGGCGCAATATGCCAAGGGGATTGATTCCCAAGTGTTCCCCGGCATCCAGGGCGGCCCGCTCATGCACGTCATCGCCGCCAAGGCCGTATGTTTCCATGAGGCCCTGCAACCCGGCTTCAAAGAATACCAGCAGCAGATCGTGAAGAACGCCGCCGCGCTCGCCGAGGGCATGCAGCGCAACGGCTTCCGCCTCGTCTCCGGCGGCACCGAAAATCACCTCATGCTCGTGGACGTCGGCGCCCGCGGCCTGACTGGCAAACAGGGCCAACTCGCGCTCGACGAAGCCGGCATCACCACGAACAAGAACACGATTCCCTTCGAAACCCGTTCGCCGTTTGAAGCCAGCGGCGTCCGCCTCGGCACCCCGGCGGTGACCTCGCGCGGCATGAAGGAACCCGAAATGGCGGCCATCGCCGACATGATCAGCGAAGTGCTACTCGACCTCGCCAACCCGGCCACGGCCCACAAGGTCCGCGACCGAGTCCGCGCGCTGACCGCCAAGTTCCCGCTGCCGTATTGAAATGGGCTCCAGCCGGCGCAACTCGACGGCTCCTCATGCAGCCCCTTGAAAATCCAGGGCCGGGCGGCGCTCCGGCGCTGCCCGGTCGGCCCGAGCTTCAGCTCCTCCGCTTCGCCCTCGGCTTGGCCCTCCTGCTGGGCGCGCTAGAGGTGCTCGTCCGCCGAAACATTCCGCTGTTCGAGGGTGCCTCCCACCGGATGCTCGCCAAAGTGGCGATGTTTGGGGAGCAGCGGCGGGTCGATTTCCTCTTCTTCGGGACCTCTCGCACGCAGGACGGACTCGCTCCACGGTTGGTTTGCCGCCACTTGGCGGAACTTTCGCCGGAGTTCAAGGAGCTAGCGGGCTTCAACGCCGCCTCCACGGGTTCTAACTACGAAGACCTGTTGACCGTCGCGCCCCGTTATCTCCAACGCCCGGGCTTGCGCGCTGTGATCATCGAATTATCGCCGCCGCACCTGTCCAATCCGTCGTCCCTCCCCCCCGTGGTCGAAGCGGAAACCACCGCTCCCGATCGGTTGGCCCGCGCGCTAAAACAGGTGGCGCTCATTCGCTACCGCACCGCATTTTTGACCGATAATCTGGGCCGGCTACCCGCCCTGCTCTGCTTTTCGTCACGCCTTAGCGGCTGCGAAACCCGGGGCTCCGAGCAGCTTGCCGCCGTGTTGGGATGGCCGGAATCCAGTCCGCAGGGTTTCGACGCCCAACTCTGGGAACCGACGGTGATCGTCGCCCCCGGCAAGCCGACGCCGCTGTCGCCTGAATTGGAAACCGCCGCCGGGCAAATCACGGCGCTCGCCCAAACCTACACGGAACAGGGCATCCGCGTGATCTTCTCGGTTCCGCCGCTGACGGCCCGTCATCAGCCCGCCCCCGAGCGGGACACGCTGAAACCTCTGTTTTCAGAGGTAGCGCGGCGCACGGGCTGCGAAGTCTGGGACTTCGCAGCCCAACCCCGGCCTGATAAATTCTTCAAGGACTCGTCGCACCTCACCCGCAAAGACGGTCGCGCCCATTGGTCCTACGCCTTGGCGCAACAGCTCGCCCGGCCAACCGGGAAACGTTAAATGCTGTTTAATTCACTGACCTTCTTTGCGCTGTTGCTTCCAACACTGGCGGCATTTTGGGCGCTCCCCTGGCAGCGGGCCCGCTTGTTCCTGTTGCTGGCGGCCTCCCTGGTTTTCTACGGCTACCACCACTGGCCGAGTGTCTTACTGCTCCTGTTTACCATCGGCTTCAATTTCGCCGCGGGCCAACGCCAACAGGCCCAACGCTCCCGAACCACCCTGCTCTTGGCCGTGGGCGCCAATCTCTCGCTGCTCCTGTGGTTCAAATACGCCGCCTTCATCGCTACGACGGTGAATACGGTCCTCGCCTGGTTCGCGCTGAATCTAGCCGTGCCTGTGCCTCCGGGGTTCCTGCCGCTGGGAATCTCCTTCTTCACCTTCCAAGTCGTCGCCTACCAGATCGACCTCTACCGCCAGGAAATTAAAGCCGAGCCGTCGCTGCTCCGGTTCGCGGTGTTTAAGTGCTTTTTCCCTCAACTGATTGCCGGCCCCATTGTCCGCGCGAAGGATTTTTTACCGCAACTCGCCGCTGCCGTCCGCTTTGACGCCCGCGGATTTCATCGCGGGCTCTGGCTGGTGCTCGCCGGGCTGGCGCTAAAAATCGGAGTCGCCGACGTGCTGGCCCAATTCGCCAACGAAGCGTTTCTGGCCCCGGCGACACTGACCACCGTCGGGGCGTGGACCGGGCTCTACGCGTATGCCTTTCAACTTTACGCCGATTTCTGGGGCTACTCCACGATGGCGGTCGGGTTCGCCGCGTTGTTGGGTTTGGAGCTTCCGTTGAATTTCGACACCCCTTACGCGGCCACCAGTTTGCAGGATTTTTGGCGCCGCTGGCACATCACCCTCTCGGTGTGGTTTCGCGACTACGTTTACATTCCGCTCGGGGGCAACCGGTCTCGCCCCGCCCTTAATTTACTCCTGACGATGGCCTTGGCCGGCCTGTGGCATGGGGCCGGCTGGACGTTCATTCTCTGGGGCGTGGGGCACGGACTTGGGCTCGCAGCGGAACGCGCTCTGCCTCGGGGCGGATTTTTCGCCGAGCACCGCTGGGGGCGCCGCTTGCGTTGGCTCGCGGTGTTTCACGGCGTCTGCCTCCTGTGGGTTCTGTTCCGGGCACCGAACCTGTCCGCAGCGGCGGCATACTACGCCCGACTCGCCCTGCCGCCCTTCACCTTTTCCGCGGGTCCCTCGGTGCTCACCGGCTGGCTGTTGGGGTTTGCGTTGGTGCAGAAACCGATCGCGGAATCATTCAAGAATCACGCCTTCGTCAGGCTGCCCCTGAAGGTCCAATGGCTGCTGGCGCTGGCGGCCGTTTATTTCATCTTGGCTTACGCCGGGGCCAAGGTGGACTTCATCTACTTCACGTTCTGAGGCGGCGGCGGCCACCCCATCCGCCCTGTTTTCAAGTCGCTTCGGGCCTTTCTCACCGGCGCCCTTCTGGGCATGCTTGGGGCGATGTCCGCCGCGCCGCTTGGCTTGATCGCCGGTTCCAAATCGTTGCCCCTCCTGTTCGCCCGGGAAGCCCGCCGCGACGGTCGCCGCGTGGTCGCCGTGGGTTTCGAGGGGGAGACGCAGCCCGAGCTCGCAGGGTTGGTGGACGAAATCGTTTGGCTCCGGGTCGGCCAACTCAACGCGTTGATCCGCGCCTTCACTGACCGCGGTGTGGCCCAATGCGTGATGCTCGGGCAAATTGCGCCCAAAAACCTCTTCGATCTGCGGCCGGATCTGCGCGCCGTGGGCCTGTTGTTCCGCCTCAAGGAAAAGAACGCCCACACCATTTTTGGGGGCATCGGCGACGAACTGCGTAAGGACGGCGTGGAACTGATTGAACCGCTCCGCTGGCTGGCCCCGTGGCTCCCGGCGGCCGGCTATGGAGTCGGGCCGAAGCTATCCGACCGCCAGCGCGACGACGTAGCGTTTGGGCGCCGGTTAGCGAAGGAAGTCTCGCGACTCGAAATCGGCCAAAGCGTGGTCGTAAAGGACGGCACTACGCTGGCGGTCGAAGGATTTGAGGGCACCGACGCCTGCCTCGAACGCGGCGGCCGGCTCGCCGGCAAGGACGGCGGCGCGGTGGCCGTGAAGGTGGCTAAGGAAGGCCACGATTTGCGCTTCGACATCCCGTGCATCGGCCCGAAGACGGTCGAAGTCTGCGCCGCCCACAAGGTCGCAGTGCTGGCCGTTGAAGGCGGCAAAACACTACTCCTAGATCAGCCCGAACTGGAGGAAACCGCCCGGCGCCGAGGCGTGGCGGTCGTCGCCTGCTGAAGACCGCCGTCAGGGCTTCCGAATCGTGAAGTAATCACGCAACTCGGCTTTTTGCGTAATGAACTTCAGGTTCAATTCGGCACCGTTCACGTCGAGCACCACCGACCCCAGCTTGCTGAGGGAGACGTAGTTCACCGGGTGGTTGAGCTTGCCACCGCTGACTTGTCCGGAGCTGCCGGCCACGACATAGACGGCGCCTTGGCGGGGCTGGGTCCCGGCTGGTTTGCGATAGGCGCCGTCCCCATCTTCCCGGCCGTCGCCCCGATTCTTGAAATGACTGGCGGTGAGGTTGGTGCTGTAGCCGTAGTGCCCGTCGAGCAGGTAGCTGCGTTCGTAACTGTGGCTGTGGCCGGTCAAAACGAGATCCACCCCGCCCTCTTCCAAGATGGGCAGGAGATTTTCGCGCACCTCCACCAAGCGGGCACCGCTGTCGCTCCGTTTGTCGGAGTCATGCGAACCTTTGGTGTAGGGCGGATGGTGGAAAAAACACACGATCCAGTCGCGACTGGTCGAGGCGAGGTCGTCGCGCAGCCATTCTGCCATCATCCCGTGCTTGCTGCGGTCCGTATCCTGCGAGTCGAGGCAGACGAAGTGGAGGTTGGCGTAGTCGAACGAATAATACGCCTCGGTGCCGCTGGGCAGTCCGCCGGCTTGTCCCTGCGTGGGCAGCGTGAAAATGTCGTAATAAATGCCGGACTGGGTGCCGGAATTGGCGCTCCGAGCGTCGTGGTTGCCGAGCGTGGGCCAAAGCGGGGCATTGGCGAGCAACCACGGGTAAACACTGAAGACGGCGCCCTGAAACTGGGCGTCGGTGCCGGCCCCGTAGGCGTTGTCGCCCAGCATCAGCCATAAGTCCGGTGCTTGGCCGCGATTCCATTGAAAAAAGGCGTCCCGCACCGCCCGCTGATCGGCGGTGGCCGTGCCCGGGTCGCCGATCACCCAGACGCGCGTGGGTCGAGCCGGGCCGACCGGCGGGGGCGTCACAAAAGTCACCGTGTTGGTCACTGGGGACAGCCAACCGTTGGTTTCAAACCCGACGGAATAGAAATAACGGGTCGCCGGTTGGAGCGCGCCGAGCTTGATGATGTGTTCCGTCAGTTCCCCGGCGTGGGCGATCACGTTCGTGGCCGTTTGCGCCGTGAGTCCGTAGCGAACCAACCCCTTGGTCTGACGGTCGGTGCGCCAGCGGATCACCATGGAATTGGTCGTGGCGAGCTGAAGGTAGGGCCCACGAATAAGCTTGGGCGCAGCCGCCCAAGCGCAGCCAGCCATGACCCCAATCAGGGAGAGGAACAGGAGTTTCATCGGAAAAAATTAGCGGTCGGAAGCGGCGGTGAATTCCGCCAGCCGGGCGTCGATTTGTTGCCGTAGTTCGGTGGCCACATAGGAGCGGCGCAATTTGTCCGGCAGGGCCTGCCACGCGCTCCGAGCGGCGAGGTAACGGCCGCAGGCGTCGTTGGTGCGGCCGGCTTGCCGAAACAGTTCACCCTGAAGAAACAGCCAGCGCTCTTGTCGCTCCGAGCGCGCCGCGATGGTTTGGATTCGGGCCACTGCCGCCGCAACTTCACCGCGCTTCATTTCGAGGTCGGCCGCAAATTTTTGCAGCAGGGGTAACGGCCCGAGCCGAGCGATGCCTTCGTCCAAGCCCGCCAGCGTGTTGGTCAGCGCCAAACCGGCGGCAACCTGGGCTTGGGCGCGCTCCAGAAACAACTCCGGCCGGGGTTCATCCGAAAGCGCGAGCACGCGCGACAAATGGGTCTCGGCAGCGCCGGGCTGCCCCGCCAGCAGATAGGCTTGGGCGAGCCCAAAATGGCCCTCAAGATTTTCCGGCCGCGCCTTGACCCACGCCGTCAACTGCTCGATCGCTGCGTTGGTTTTCCGGGCCTTCAGTTCGAGCCACCCACGCCGTAATTGGTTCGTGAGGTTACCCGGCTGAAGCGTCTCCAAAGCGACGAGATCCTGACGGGATTCGTCCACGAACCCGTGCGCTAGGAACAGTTCAGCCCGCTGCGCCAACAGTTCCGGATCCCGCGGTTTCTGCGCGAGCTTCTCGGTCACCAGCAGGATTTGCTCATGCCAAGGGCCATGCGCCCCCGCCACCCACGTCCACAACAGCAGCGCCAGCCATCCCAGGCGGCGCGGCCAAAAGGGGCGCAGGTAAAACAACATCTCCGGCCAGCTTCCCGAAATGGCCCGCCGGCGTCCAGCCGCCAACCTGCCCGCCGGATTACAATCGCGTGACCGCGGATCCACGCGGGAATTGCCGGCCAAAACTAAACGGTGACGCGGCCTTCAAAGACGAAGGTCGCCGGGCCCTTCAACCGCACGTCGCTGAAGTGACCGTCACGGCCGGCGAAGGCGACTTCAAGTTCATCGCCACCCTGCACCTGCACGCGCACCGGGGAGACAAAACCATGAACGACGGACGCGATCATGGCGCTGGCTGACACGCCAGTGCCGCAGGCCAGGGTTTCGCCCTCCACGCCTCGCTCGTAGGTGCGCACGCGAATGAAGTTCGGGCCCTTTACCTGGGCGAAATTCACGTTCGTGCCGCGCGGCTTAAAGTGCTCGTGCCAACGCAATTCCGCCCCCACCTGCTGCACCATCGCTTGGTCGGCGTCGGGCACGAATACGACGGCATGCGGCACGCCGGTATTGAGGGAACTGACCTCCAGTTCACCTTGGCGGGTCACCACGGTTTCCCGCAGGCGAAGCGAATGGGGCGAGGTGAGGTTCACGGTCACGAGTTCGCCTTCGAACTCCGCGCTAATCACTCCCGCCACCGTTTCAAATGAGACCGTGGATCGGGGCCAACCGGTCGTTCGCTGAATATAGCGGGCAAAACAACGCGCACCGTTGCCGCACATCTCGGCGTCCGAACCGTCGGAGTTGTAAAATTGCCAAGCCCAATCGGCCTGGCCGGTGCGGGCCGGCACGAGCAGCATCACGCCGTCGGCGCCGATGCCGAACTGCCGGTGGCACAGGCGAACCACTTGCTCGCGGGACAGGGAAAGTTTGCCGGCACGGTTGTCCAGCAGGATGAAATCGTTGCCGGCCCCGGACATCTTGGTGAATTCGAGCGTCATCGTAGAGCCCGCAGACAGTAGAGAAAGCGGTCAGTCCGGCAAGCGGGTTGGCGGTCTCTCACAGGCTTTGGCCTTCCGCTGTCAGCTCAGAACCCCGGCGGCGGCTCCACAAAATCCGCCAGCACGCTCGCGCGCAATTCGCCGGGGAGCGGCAAGTATTTGCCGGTCGCTTCGGCCAACACATTACCCTCGGCATCGTGTAATTCCGCGGCGGCAAGGAACAGCCGGCCCCGCTTGTTTTCGACCAACCGGGCGCGCGCCAAGACGTCCACCCCGGCGCGCGTTGGGCGCAGGTAGCGCACCGTCATTTCGGCGCAGTAAGCGAACTGTTTGGTCGCGTCGCCGGCCGCCCAAACCATGAGTTCATCGAGAACCGTGCCAATCATCCCGCCGTGAATCGTGTCGCGAAAGCCGCAACAGTCGGCCCGAAAACGGAATCGCGTCTCCACCGCCCCGGCGACGGCGTGGAGGGCGAGTTTCAGTCCGATGGGGTTTTCCGTGCCACAGACAAAGCAGCTTCGGGTGGGCGGCAGCAGTTGCATGAGCCGCAGTCTAACCCCGCCGCCCGCCAAAACCAGCCCGCCTTCCAAGCGCGCCGCCGCGTTGCATCCCCCGCATGACGCCGTGCCTCGGGCGCATGGTTCGAATCCGAATCCACGGCAGGCTGTTTTCGTCCTTCCCAGCAGTCTGCCTCCCGAGGTCCCAGTAGTCTGCGCAGCCGGCAAAAGTTCAGCCGGCCGGCGTGCAAACTCATGGACGCTCGGAGGCGACCGCCTAGAGTTGTCCGCACTGCCTAAGTATATGAGCAACCGTTACCGCTTTGCCTTTGTGTGGCTGGCCGCCCTGCTGGCCGCCGTCACCCTGCGCGCCGACCCGCTCCGCGTCTTCATCCGCGGCGGCATCAAAACCCACGGTCCCAATCAGCATGACCATCCCCGCTTCCTCGGCGAGTGGACCAAGCTGCTCGGCGAACGCGGCGTCACCACCAGCGGCGCGATGGAGTTCCCCACCGCCGCCCAGCTCGACGCCACCGACGTCGTGATCATCTACGCCGCGGACGGCATGAAGATCGTCGGCGACGAACGCACTCGCTTCGAGAAGTTCCTGCAGCGCGGCGGCGGCGTGGTTGTGATCCACGACGGCGTGGTGAGCGGCGATCAACATGAATGGTGCAAAGCCATCATCGGCGGCGCCTGGCGTTGGGATGGCGACAAAAAGACCAAGTGGCACGAGGGCGACGTGGGCGTTTATTTCGTCAACTCGGAGCACCCGATCACCCAGGGTATCTCCAATTTCGATTGGAAGGACGAGGTCTACAATCAGATGGACCTGGCGCCGGACGTAAACGTGCTCGCGCAAAGTTTCGTGGACGTCTTCAACATCTGGCCCCAACTCTGGACCTACGAGAAGACGCTCGCCGGCGGCACCACGCCCTACCGCGTGTTCGTCAGCCTGCCCGGGCATGAGTTCGACGTCTTCAACACGCCGCACTACCGCACGCTCCTGCTGCGCGGCCTCGCTTGGACCGGCAAACGCGCCAACCTTGAAGAATTCACCAAGGCCGAGGAACTCGCCTCGCTCAAATATCCCGCCGGCGGTCCGCGCAAGGCGGCCGACGCAATCAAGACGCTCAACCCACATCCCGAGTTCAACGTCACCCTCGCCGCCGACGAAAACGTCGCCGAGAAGATCATGTCCGTAGACTGGGACGCACGGGGCCGCCTTTGGGTCGTCGAAACCCCGGAATATCCCGGCGGTCTCGACGTGAACAAAAACGACTTCAAAGCCTACTGGAACCGCCTCAATGACCCAGCGAACTTCCCGGTCGGCGGCAAGCAACCGCGCAAACCCAAGGATCGCATTTCGATTCTAGAAGACACCAACGGCGACGGCGTGATGGACAAGAAGACGGTCTTCGCTGACGGCTTGGAGCTGCCCACGTCATCGGTGTTCTGGAAAGACGGCGTCATTGTCTCGCAGGCGCCTGACATCCTGTTCATCCGCGACACCAACGGCGACGGCAAAGCCGACAAGGTCGAGACGCTCTACACCGGCTGGGGCACCTTCGACACCCACGCGGTGAACAACAATTACAAGTGGGGCTTCGACGGCTGGGTTTACGGCACGGTCGGCTACACCCGAGGCAAGGTCACTTCCGGCGACGGCTCGAAGAAGTTCGGCGACATCGCGGCCGGTGTGTTCCGGTTCCGTCCCGACGGTTCCGCGCTCGAACAAATCGCCGCCGGCGGCTGCAACACTTGGGGCTGCGAGGTCGCGCCCGACGGTGAAATCGTCTTCACCACCGCCACTTGCGGCGAACCGATCTGCCACGTGGTCATTCCCGAGAAGGTCCTGGCCCGCGGCCAAGTCGGCGGGATGAAAGCGTTCCTCAACGTCATCGAGGAAAACAAGATTTACCCGGCCTTCGACGAGAAACGTCAGCCCTACGTGCAGATCGACTGGGTCGGCGCTTGGACCGCCGCGGCCGGGGCGACCATCTATGACGGCGGCGCCTGGCCGGCCAAGTGGGCGCCGGATGATCGCTATTCGTTCTTCATGAGCGAGACGACCCGCCAACTCTTCCACCATGAGTTCCTCGACCCCAAGGGCGCGACCTACCAGGGCCGCAAGGAAGACGGCCGCAAGCAGACCGAGTTCATCGCGAGCACCGACTACTGGTTCCGCCCGATCACGGCCCGCGTCGGCCCCGACGGCGCGATCTACCTCGTGGACTTCTACAACCAGATCGCCGTCCACAACGACACCCGCGGCCCTGCCCACGGCGCGCGTAACGCCGCGACCCGGCCCGACCGGGACCACCATTTCACCCGCGTCTACCGCATCCAGCACAAGGAAGCCAAGGCGCTGCCGGCCGCGAAGCTTGACGCCAAGGATCCCGCAAACTTGGTGAAGCTACTCGAACACCCCAACGGCTGGGTCCGCGGCACGGCCAACCGCCTGCTCAACGAGACGCAGGCACCGCAGGCCGTCGCCCCGCTCGTGCAGACCGCGAAGGGCAGCGCCAGCAAGTATGGCCGCCTCCAGGCGCTCTACGCCTTGAACAACTTGGGCCGCCTCGAAGACGGGGTGCTGCTCGCCGCGTTGCAGGACAAGGACGGCGCCGTGCGCAAGACTGCCGCCAAGATTGCCGGGGAACGCACCGAGCTCAGCAACCCGGCCCGCGCCGCCATCCAAGCCCTGCTCAAGGACCAAGACGGCCGCGCCCAAATCAACGCGCTGATGGCCCTCGGCTCCTTCCCCGCCACGCGGCAGACCGCCGACACCGTGGTCGCCGTCTGGCCCAGCCTCAAGGATCGCTGGGTGGAATCGGCCGCCGTCGGGGCTGCCGCCAAGGATCCCCTGCTCTATCTCGAAGCCGCCTTCGGGGCGAAGGATCCCGCCTTCCTCGCCAGCTTCGTCCCCCACCTCGCCCGCCTCGCGGCCAACAGCCCCGACGCCACCACCGGGGCCAAGCTGGTCGCGTTGCTCGCCGGCGCCCCGGCTTCCGCCGACGGCCTGAAGCAGGCCACGCTCGACGCCTTCACGGCGAACCTGAAGGGCAACGCCGCCCCTGCCTGGAGCGATTCCGTCGCCGCGTCGCTGAAGAAGCTGCTCGGTTCCGAACGCACCGCCGGCTCGGTCCTGCCGCTCGTCGCCCGCTGGGATCAGGATGGCAAGCTCGCCAACGATGTGAAACCCGCTGTCGCCAAGGCCACCGCCGCGCTGGCCGACAAGTCGCTCAACGACGACACCCGCGGCCAAGTCGCAGCCAACCTCGTCGGCGTCCGCAAGCTGGACACCAGCATCGTTCCCGCCGTCGCCAAGCTCCTCGGCAGCGACGCCAGCATCGCCTTGCAGAAGCGCATCGTGGACGCCCTCGGCAATGCGCCCGACGCCGCCGGGGCGATTGTGCCGGCCTTCTCTCAACTCGCTCCCGACCTGATCGAGCCCGCCTTCGGCCAGCTCGTGAAACGCGCCGACACGGCCAACGCGTTCCTCGACGCCGTGGCCGCCAAGCAGGTAGACCTGCTCAAGCTCGGGCCGGCCCGCCAGCACCGCCTGCGCACGCACCCCGACCAGGCCGTGGCCAAGCGCGCCAACCAGGTGATCGACGACCTCAAGGGCCCCGAGGCCAAGGAGAAGGACGCGCTCATCGCGAAGTTCACCCCGGAAGTCCTCAAGCCCGGCAACCTGGAGAACGGCAAGAAGCTCTACACGGCGAATTGCGCCGGCTGCCACGTTTACAAGGACGAAGGTCGCAACCTCGCCCCGAGCCTGACCGGCATGGGAGCGCACGGACCGGTAGACCTCTTGATTCACATCGTGGACCCGAACCGCTTGGTCGAACCCAACTTCGTTTCGACGCTCATTGAGATGAAGGACGAGCAGACTTACGACGGCATCATTGACCGCGAAAACGCCCAGGAAGTCGTCCTGCGCAATGCCACCAGCGACTTCACCCTCCGCACCGCCGACATCAAGTCGCGCAGCTCTAGCGGCCGCTCGCTCATGCCCGAAGGCTTCGAGCAGCTTGGCGCCGAGGGCCTCCGCGACCTGCTCGCCTACCTGTGCGCCGACGAAAACCGCTTCCGCATGCTGGACCTCACCAGCGCCTTTACGGCCAACAACAGCCGTGGACTCTACATCAGCCCCGACAACGTGGACGAGACCGTCACCTTCCGCAGCTACGGCTTGAAGCGGGTCGGTGACATTCCCTTCGACGTCATCAGCCCGCAAAAGGCGGTCGCCAACGTCATCGTGCTCAAGGGCGGCGCCAGTGACTCTTGGTCCAAGAAGTCCCTGCCCAAACAGGTCGAGGTCAAGGTCGGCGTCGCCGCCGCCCAACTCCACTTCCTCGGCGCAGTCGGCGGCTGGGCTTACCCGGCGGTCAGCGAAAACGTTCCCGTGATGAAGGTCACCGTCCACCACGTCGGCGGCGGCACCCAGGAACTCGTCTTCCGCAACGGCCAAGAAATCGCCGACTACAACGGCGCCCACGAGGTGCCCGGCTCCAAGGCCATCGCCCAATTCGTCCGCGGCCGCGGCCAAGTGCGCTGGTGCAGCAAGTCGGTGAAGAATTCCCAGGCCGTCATCGAAAAGCTCACCCTCGAAAGTTACGACAACGCGGTCGCGCCGACCTTCTTCGCCATCACCGCCGATTCCGAGGCCAGCGCCCCGGCATCGACGGAAGCAGCCCCACCCAAGCGGGCCGCCCTGCAATGGGGCCCTGGCCTCAAGACGTTGCTCATCGGCGGCGGGGCCTCCCACGACTACGAGCGTTTTTTCAACCTCGCCGACGTGCGCTTGCTCAACGTCACAGCCAAAATCAGCGCCAACTACCTCGAACCGCAGGACGTCACGGTGGATGACGTGAAGACCGCCGAGGTGCTGCTCATCAGCGCCAACAAGGCGTTCCCCAACGCCGACGTGCGCGCCGCAATCATGGCCCACGCCGCCGGCGGCAAGGGCCTCGTGCTGCTGCATCCGGGCCTTTGGTATAACTGGCCCGACTGGGCCGCCTTCAACCGCGACCTCGCCGGCGGCGGCTCCCGCGGCCACGACCGCTACGGTGAATTCGACGTCACGGTGACCGACCCCACGCACCCCCTGCTGAAGGGCGTGCCCTCAAACTTCAAGCTCAGCGACGAGCTTTACTACTTCGAACCCGACCCCAGTGGCACGCCGATCCAAGTGCTGGCCACCGCGACCTCCACGGCCAAGGGCAAAACCTACCCGCAAGTCTTCGTGGTCAAACATCCGAAGACCCGCATCGCCGGCCTCACGCTCGGTCACGACGGCGTCGCCCACAGCCACCCCGCCTACCAGCAGTTGCTGAAGAACTCGGTGCTCTGGGCCGCCAAGCGCGACGATCTGATTACCTCGGGACCGCAATAAACCCGCTCCACAACCCCGACTGCGAGACGCCGGACGGCACCCCGTCCGGCGTTTTGCTGGGTGAATCAGGTTCGCCCCCGCGCCACCTCTTTTCGAGCCCAACACTCAGTCGGGGCGCACCGCAGGTGCACGCCATCCGTCCCCGTGAGTGAGCCCTTCAACCGAGCTAGGCGCCCCCGCTAAGCGACCCGGCATTCCGCCCAACTCAGCCCGAAACGAGCGAGATATTTGCTCAGGCGATCCGCGTCATTGGTGTGTTTGCGACCCAACCGGGTTACGCGAAACAGCTTCCGACCGGCGTCGGACTGATTTTTCGATTCGCGGCCGACGCGGATCACGTAAGCCAGTTGCGCCTGGTCGAAGGGATCGATCTCCGCCAAACGCTTCGGTCCGAGCACCGCGTGCAGCAGCTCAGCTTCGTCGTCCTCCATTTCCGGCTCCGCCCACGCTGCCCGTAGTCGAGCCAGTTCCTCGTCGAGCCCGGCGGCCGTGATCCGCCCGCCTTCGGCCAGGGTCGCCATGCGAGTGATGGCGGCGTTCAGGTCGCGGAAGTTTGCGCTCCAGCGCGCCTCGGCCGAGTGGGCGAAGGCGAGAAACCGGTCCCGCACTTCCTTACTCAGCGTCACGCGCGCGCCGTGCTTGCGGGCGAACTGGTCCAACTCGTAGTCGAGGTTCGGCCCGATGTCCTCCACGCGCTCGCGCAGCCCAGGCAGGCGGAAGGTCCATAGGTTGAGCCGCGCCAGCAGATCCTCGCGGAAACGCCCTTCACGGACGCGCTCCAGCAGGTCGCGGTTCGTGCCGGTGATGAGCTGAAAGTCGCTCGTCACCTCGTGGTCGCCGCCGAAGGGCAGGAAGCGTTTTTCCTCTAGGGCACGCAGCAGCATTGCCTGTTCGTCCCCACCGAGTTCCCCCACTTCATCGAGGAAGAGCAGTCCCCCATCAGCGGAACGCAACAACCCGACCCGATCCTTCAGCGCGCCGGTGAACGCGCCCTTCACATGACCGAAGAGCGCGCTCATGGCCGCGTCGCCGCGCAGCGTGGCGCAGTTCACCTCCACGAACGCTCCGGCGATCTGATGCCGCGCCTTCTTCAGTTCGTAGATGCGGCGGGCGAGTTGCGACTTCCCCGCGCCGGTCGGTCCCATGAGCAGCACGGGCTGGCGCGACTGAATCGCGACCTGCTCGATTTGCTCAATCAGGCGATTGAAGGCGACGTTACGCGTCTCGATGCCGGACTTCAGAAAGCTGCGGGCTTCGTGGGCCTCCTTGCGGAAGCGGGCGGCGATCCGGTCGTAGCGCGACAGATCGAGGTCGATGACGCTGTAGGTGCCGACGGGCGACTTCATCTTCCGCTCCTTCGGCGACGTCTGCACCAGCCGCCCCGGGAAGTGCCGACTTTCGGTCAGCAGAAACAGGCAAATCTGCTGCACGTGCGTGCCGGTGGTGATGTGGACGAGGTAATCCTCCTGGTCCGGCTTGAAATCGTAGCCCCGCGCAAACTCGTGCAACGCCGCGAAAACCTCCTCGAAGTCCCAGGGATCCTTCAGGTCGTGCGGGTGGAGCTTCACCGCCGTCCCCGACGACACCCGGCCGATGTCCGCGGCCACGCAGCGCGCTAGGTCGAGGTTCACGGCCTGGTGCAAGATTTCGAACCGGCTCACCACGAGGTCGTCGTGCTGGCACAGCGAAACGGTGGGCCGCCACTTCTGCCAGCGTTCCTGGTGAAAGCCCGAATCCAGCACACTGCCCAAAATACCCAACACGACGGTTTTCTTCATGGCGATTCAGGTAGGGCGGTGCGGCCACGCCGCCCCAGCTGGTCGGCCGCGCATTGCGCCCGACGGGAAATTAGGACTGCGGAGCACCTCAGCCCCACCGGGAAACGGTGCCACCGGCCATGGCTCTCCGTAAAGCGCGTGTATTCGCGGATAAGCGTAACTAACTTGGAGGTAACTTTTGCCGTCGGCGCGGATTCATTGACCAAACGGCCTATTTTCACCGCCCCACCAACTTGGCACGCCCGTTGCATTGAGACGGAATTAACAAAACAAGCGCTCGCCCATGGCGAACAAAATTCCCTTTCAAACCTACGTTAGCCCACTGGCCAAGCTGGGCATCTTGAACGCAGCCAATGCCGAGGTCTGGTTACCCTGCGCGCTTGGACTTGAGGCCGTCCGCGATTTCAACACCTTCACCGCACTCTGGACCCATGTCTGAACTCATCACCCTCGACGGTTCCCAAGGCGAAGGCGGCGGGCAGATTCTCCGCTCGGCGTTGGCGCTGAGCGTTATCACCGGCCGGCCATTTCGTATCAGTCGTATCCGGGCGCGCCGGCCCAAGCCGGGACTCATGCGCCAGCACCTGGCCTGCGCGGAGGCGGCGGCGCGCATCGGGTCGGCCGCGGTCGAAGGCGCGGCGCTGGGTTCCACGGAAATCACCTTCCGTCCTGGCGCGGTCGCGGCCGACCACTACGAATTCAAGATCGCCAGCGCCGGCAGCACGATGCTCCTGCTCCAGACGATCCTGCCGCCGCTGCTGTTGGCGCATGGGCCGAGCGAAGTCGTGCTGGAGGGCGGGACGCACAATCCGTTCGCGCCGCCGTTTCCGTTCATCGAGCGGGCGTTTCTGCCGCTGCTCCGCCGGATCGGCTTCGACGTGGAGGCGGGGTTGGAACGCGCCGGGTTCTATCCGAACGGCGGCGGGCGCTGTCGCGTGGCCATCCGGCCGGCGAAGGAGCTGAAGGCGCTGCGGCTGAACGCCCATGGCTTGCCGGTAGCGCAGGTCGGCAACCTGCCGTTTCGCCGACTGGCAGTCGGCAACGCGTCGGAAGAAGCCACGCCTGCGGATTGCCAATCCGCGACACAACAGACTGCCAGTCTGCGCTACACCGATGGCGCCGGCGGCGTAGGTGGTGAACGACAACTCTCGGCCAATGTCTGCCTCGCGGGATTGCCGCGGCAGATCGGCGAGCGGGAGTTGGCGGCCGTCCGGCAACGGCTCGCGTTTCCGCCCGAGCGCTGCACGATCAAGGAGCACACCGAAGCCTTCGGCCCGGGCAATTCGCTGCACGTCTTCGCGGACGGTGATGGTTTCGCGAATGTCTTCACCGGTTTCGGCGCGCCGCGGGTGCGCTCGGAACAGGTGGCGGACGAAGCCGTTGGCGCCGCGGAGGCGTTCCTAGCCAGCGGCGCCGCGGTGGACGAACACCTCGCCGATCAACTGCTGCTGCCGCTGGCGCTGGCACGCGGTGGCAGTTTCATCACCACGGAGCCCAGCGGCCACACCCGGACGAACCTCGAAGTGATCCGGGAGTTCCTGCCCAATCGCATTGCCCTGGAACCCGTCGCGCTGGGCCAGTGGCGCATCACCGTTGAACCGACCGATTTCCCATGAACCAGAAACACCTTGCCCAACTGGGCGTGCCGCCGGGTGAACCCACCCGGGCCGCGCTCGCCTTCATCTCGCGCTTCTGCCGCGCCGGAAACGACAAGCAGCAGATTCCCGCGGCCGTCGAAGCCGTGTTCCGCGATCCGGCGGCATTCGTGAACGACGAACTGCGCGCCGAATTTGCGCAGGCGCTCATCGCCATGCCGATGACCTTCACGCCTGGGAATGCCCCGTGGCGGCAGTGGGGCGCCGACCTGGATCCGCAGGCGCTGGCGCAAATGTCGCGCGCCTGCCAACTACCCGTGTCCGTTGCCGGCGCGTTGATGCCTGACGCGCACGTCGGCTACGGCCTGCCGATCGGCGGCGTGCTGGCGACGGAAGGCGCGGTGATCCCCTACGCCGTGGGCGTGGACATCGCGTGCCGCATGAAGCTGACGGTGCTCGACTGGCCGGTGGCGGCATTGAGCGAGCGGCATGAGGAGTTGGTGCGCGCCATCGAGGCGGAGACGCGCTTCGGCGTCGGTGCGACGTTCAAGCAGCGGCGTCAGCACGAGGTGTTGGATGCCGATTGGACCGTCTCGAAGCCGACCCAGAGCAACCGCGACCGCGCTTGGGCGCAACTGGGCACCAGCGGAAGCGGCAACCACTTCGTGGAGTTCGGAACGCTGACGGTGAAACCGGCGGCGGGGGCGCCGGGGCCACTCGCGCTGCCGCCCGGCGAATACCTCGCGTTGCTCTCGCACAGCGGCAGCCGCGGGACGGGCGCGACGGTGTGTGATCATTTCAGCAAGCTGGCAATGGCCATGCACCCGGAGTTGCCCAAGGAATACCGACAACTGGCGTGGCTGGGGCTCGATTCGCCTGAGGGGCAGGAATACTGGGCCGCGATGGAACTGATGGGCCGCTACGCTGCCGCGAACCACGAACTGATCCACCGTCACATCGCGCGACACCTCGGGGCGGAGGTGCTGGCGGACATCGAGAATCACCACAATTTTGCGTGGAAAGAACGGCACGTCGTTAACGGCGTGGAGCGTGACGTGGTCGTGCACCGCAAGGGCGCGACGCCCGCGCACGCCGGCGTGCTGGGCATCATCCCCGGCTCAATGGCGACGCCCGGTTACGTCGTGAGCGGCAAGGGGGGCGAGGGTTCACTGGGTTCCGCGTCGCATGGCGCCGGCCGCGTGATGAGCCGCACCAAGGCGGTGGAGACGTTCGCGTGGAACACGGTGAACCCGGTGCTGAAGGAGCGCAACGTCCACCTGATCTCCGCCGGCCTCGACGAGGTGCCAGGCGTTTACAAAGACATCCATCAAGTAATGGCCGCCCAAAGCGACCTGGTGGACGTGCTGGCGGAGTTCATGCCGCGGATTGTCAAAATGGCCCCCAGCGGGGAGCGCGCAGAAGACTGAGCCTCAGCCGGCCGGAGGGCGGCGCTCCGACGCTTGCCCCGTGACGCGCCGTTCCCTTTCCGGCTGAATCGCGCCGTGTCCGCCACCCCAGAAATCGAGCTCCGTTCCTCCGTCGGAACGGTCTTCCGGGTCTTCCTCCGGCTGGGGGTGACTTCGTTTGGCGGGCCAGTCGCCCACATCGGTTTCTTTCACGACGAATTTGTGAAACGCCGCCGCTGGCTGGATGAGGCCGCCTACGTCGACTTGGTGGCGCTCTGCCAATTCCTGCCGGGCCCGGCGAGCAGTCAGATGGGGTTCGCCCTTGGCCTGCGCCGCGCCGGTTGGCTGGGCGCACTCGCCGCGTGGGCCGGCTTCACGCTGCCGTCGGCGGTTTTGATGATCGGTTTTGCACTCGGCTTGGCCCGATTCGGTCCCTTGGCCCACACCGGCTGGCTCCACGGACTCCAGCTCGCGGCGGTCGCGGTCGTAGCGCAGGCCGTCGGGGCCATGGGTCAGCGACTCTGCCAAGGGCGCGTCCGCCCGCTCCTGGCGCTGCTCGCCACCCTCGCCGTGTTGGCGTGGCCCACCCCGTGGAGCCAAGTTTTGGTCATTGGCGGCGCTGGCCTGCTCGGTTGCTGGTGGTTCCGTTCCACCGAGCCCATGGCGCTAGCCACGCCCGTGCCGCCGTTGCCCACGCGCCCCGCCACGGTGCTGTTCGGCATCTTTGTTATCTTGCTGCTCGGACTGCCGCTGGGAGCCCGGCTCTGGCCAGCGGCCTGGCTGCAATTGTTCGACAGCTTTTACCGCGCCGGAGCGCTCGTGTTTGGCGGCGGGCACGTTGTGCTGCCGCTGTTGCAAAGCGCGGTCGTCACCTCCGGCCAGCTCACGCCGGATGAATTCCTCGCTGGTTATGGCGTGGCGCAAGCACTGCCCGGTCCCTTGTTCACCTTCGCGGCGTATCTCGGGGCCAAACTGCCCCAAGCGCCCAACGGCTGGCTGGGCGGTCTATGGGGCCTCGTCGCCGTGTTCCTGCCGGGCCTGCTCCTCGTGAGCGGCGCCCTGCCTTGGTGGGAACGCCTCCGGCACGCCCCGGGATTGCGGGCGGCGCTCGCCGGCGCAAATGCCGCGGTCGTCGGGGTGTTGCTCGCCGCGCTCATCTCGCCCCTCGCCACCGGCACCTTGTTGCACCCGCGCGACTGGATCCTCGCGGCGGCCGCTTTCGCTGGCCTGCAATGGGCGAAGCTCCCGCCTTGGGCCCTCGTCGCGCTGTGCGCCCTCGCGGCTCAAGTCACCGGCTAGGCGCCCCGGGGAGCTTCGGCCGGCGGAGGCCTGCCCCCGCGGTTCCGGCGCGTCAGGGTGCCGGGTTGGTCCCGCGCCGCTTCAAACGTCCCCATGCGGACGCTTGAAAGCCGGCGCGCACCGTGAATCCATCCCCCCTGCGTGAAAGCTCCTGTCATCGTGGCCATCGTCGGCGTGGGGGTGGGGTTCGCTGCGGGTTGGGGCGTGGGTCGCTCGGGTGACACGCCGCCGCCACCCGCCCAACGGCTCACCGACACCCGACCGCCGACCCTGGCCCCGACGCGCCGGTCCGAGGTTGGGGTCGCGCTGCGCGGAGTCGCCCTTGAAACCGCCTTGCGGGCAACGCTCACGGAACCGGATGACGACTTGCGCCGCGAACGCGTCCGCGCCCTCGCCGCGACCACCGACTTGGAGGCTTACGCCGACGCGTTGACCAAGGCCGACCGCATCCTCAATCCGTCCGACCGGCAGAGTTACCGACTCCGCCTGCTGGAATTGCTCACCGAACGGGATCCCCTCGCGGCGGTCGCCGCGGCGCGCGCCACCCCGGACCGCAACGTGCGCAGTTGGGTTCTGGGAACGGTTATCCAAGCTTGGGCGCGCCATGAACCCGCGGCCTTGGTGCGCTGGTTTGAGACTCAACCGCCCACCGAACGGCGCGAACTTCTGGGACCACTCGGCACCGCGCTGGGCGTATATGCGCCCGGCCCGGGCGGGGATTTCTTAAAGAGCCTAAAGCTGCCCGCCGAACAACGCCTGTTCGTGGCCACGTTTTTCAGCTCGTGGGCCCAGCGGGATGCCGTGGGCGCTTTTCAGGCGGGGGCTGCGGTGCTGCTCGCCGCTGGGTTGGAGGCGCAGCTCGGGCAAATGCTCGGGCTCTGGGCGCAACAGGATTTCCCCGCCGCCCGGGCCGCGCTTCAAGCCCTCGGCGCCCCAGCGCGGCATTGGGAAGTGTTCGAGGTGTTCTTCAACGCGATCGCCCACGACCAACCGGCCGCGGCGGCCGACCTCGTCCTAGCCGCCCCGAGCCTGAGCCGACAACGGCAATTGATCGGAACCCTCATCCAAGAATGGGCCGGCCGCGACGCGACCGCCGCCCGCCAGTGGATTGAGCGGTTACCTGACGCGAACTTGCGCCGGACCGCGTTGGCGAACCTCGCCACCGTGCTGATTGAGCAGGACCCGGCGGCCGTGGTGGCGCTTTTGCCGAGCCTCAATCTCGGTTCCGAGCAGGTCTGGATCTACCGCAGCCTGGCGGCGAAACTCGCCGAGCAAAGTCCCAAGGCCGCGCTCCAACTGCTGGAATCGATCAGCGGCCCCAACCTGCGCCGTGAAGTGCTGAGCGGCTTGCTCGAAACGTGGTCGGCCACCGATCCCCAGGCCGCCGCCGCTTACGCCGGCCAATTGCCCGCGGGCCCGAACCGGGAGGCGGCGCTCAATTCGCTGGTGAATGGTTGGGCGGGACACGACCTCAAGGGCGCCGTCGAGTTCGTTCGCTCGCTCGAATCCAAGCGGGAGCAACAGGCCCTGCTGGATCCGCTCATGTGGCAGTTGGGCGGCAGCAACCCGGAGTTGGGCCGGGAAATCTTGGCCAGCTTGCCGTTTTCGCCGGGGCGGGCGCAGTTGGTTAGTAATTTTTCCAGCGCTTGGTTGAGTGCTGATTTGCCTGCGGCGAAGGCGTGGATTGAAGCCCTGCCCGAAGGCCCGCTCCGCAAGGCGGCCCTCGGCGCAATGCCCGCCGTCTGGGCGCAGAATGACCCGGCCGCCGCCGCCGCCTACGCGCTCACCTTGACCGATCTCCCGCTGCAACGGCAGTTCGCCGAACAAGCCGTGAACCAGTGGACTCAGACCGATCCCGAGGCGGCACTTGCTTGGGCCAAAGGCCAGCCCGCGGGGCCGACACGGGAAGCGGCGTTGCAGACGATTGCCGAATTTCACGCACCGAATGATCCGCGCTTGGCCACCGAACTGGCCTTGCAACTGACGGACCGTGATGCCCAGCGGTCGTCGCTGCTTAACATCGTGGCCAACTGGTCGAACAACGATCCCCAAGCCGCGGCGGAATGGGTCACCGAATTCCCCGCCGGGCCGCTGCGCGACGATGCCGCCACGCAGATCGTGAACGCGTGGGCACAGCATGATCCCGGTGCCACGGGCCAATGGCTGGAGCAACTGCCCGTCGGCCCGGGACGCGACACAGCCACCGAGTCCTACGTCAACCAAGTGCGGGAGGAAAATCCCGGGGCAGCCGGCGCGTGGCTCAACTCCCTCAACGACAAGGAACGCCGCCAGGCTGGTTTGCAGGACCACCTCGGTTGGTGGTGGGAACAGGACGCGAAGTCCGCTCAGACGTGGTTGGAGTCCCTCAACGTCACGCCTGAATTAAAAGCCGAGTGGCGCCGGGCCGCGGAAGCGCGGGTGGCGCCACCGACCCCGGCTTTGCCCACCCCGTAGCCATCTCTGTGCCCCGACTGAACCGGGCTCCTCGGTTCAGCGCCCGAGCCGATAGAGCGCACTCTTGGTGCGCACGAAGAGCGATTTGCCGGCAACGGCAGGCGAAGCCATGAAGCCGTCGGCGAGTTGATTTTCCGCGAGCTTTTGGAATTTGCGATCGGTCGCGAGCACCACGGTCTTGCCCTCTTCACTGAAGCAGTAGAGCCGGCCTTCCGCGGCCAGCGGCGAGGCGGAGTAATTGCCCCCGAGCCGTTCGTTCCAAACCACGGTGCCCGTCTGCGCTTCCCAGCAGGTCGCCACCCCGCCGTCTTCCACCCCAAACAGCAAATCGCCCACCAGGGTGAGCGCCGGCTTTTTGGGCGTCGCGCGTTTGGAGCGCCACGCGACCGCGAGCTGGGAGTCGGCCGGGACTTCGCCATTCACGTCGAGCACTTCGCCCCGGCGGCCGGGCCGGATCGCCAGCGTCTGGCCCTGCGACCAACCGCTGGGAAAATAGATCAGTCCGTGGCCCACAACCGGGCGCGTGCCGGCGCTGTGACTCGTCCGCTCCTCGAGGCGCCAGAGTTCCTGGCCAGTGCGCGGGGTGTAGGCATAAAACGCCTTGGCGCCTTGGCTGAGGAGCGTGAGCGCCCCGTCCACGCGGGCGAGGTGGCAGGTGGCGAAAGCCTTGCGCCAGTCGCCTTCAGCATCGGGTTTGCCATCGGGACCGAGATCCTTGAAGTCGAGGGACCGTTCGCGCCGCCAGACGGTTTTGCCCGTGCGCTGATCTAGGGCGACGACGAACTGGTGGTCGCTGCCGTCGAAGTTGAGGAAGACCAGGTCGTTGCCGAGCACCGGCGAGGAACCGGCGCCACGGTAGTGATTGCACTCGAAGTCGCGTCGCTGCCACAACACGCGCCCGCTGCGGGTGGAGAGGCAGGCCAGACCCGGCGAACCGAAGGAGACGTAGATCCGGCCGTCTTCGATGGCCGGCGTGGGCGAGGCGTAGGTGTTAAACTTGTGAGCGAACTGCGGTTTTTCGACTTCAAACAGCTTCACGTCGTGAACCACCGCGCCGGAGTCTTTGTCGAGGCAGACGACGCCGAGTTCGCGCCCATCCTCGGTGGCCGTGGTCACCCAGACTTGGCGGCCCCAGATGACGGGCGATGACCAGGCCCGCCCGTGGATCGGGGTCTTCCAAGCGACTTGATTTGTTTCACTCCACGTCAACGGGAGTCCGGTCGAGGTCGAGGTGCCGTCTCCGCGCGGGCCGCGAAACTCGGGCCAATGGCGGTCATCCGCCGCGGCCAGCGGCAGGGCCGTGACGAGCAGGGCAAGGAGGGAAATCAAGGGCTTCACGGCGCCAGCGTAGCGAGCCAGCCGGGGTGTCGCCAAGGGTTCCGTGGCTCCGGCTTGCCCCCGGGGGAAACAGATTGAATCGGCGGCCGGGTTCGCGTCGTCTTCCAGCGACTTCCTCACCATGAAACGGACCTTTAACCCCGGCGCTCCGGCGACCCCAGCGCGAACCTGGCTGCGCCGGCTCGCCGCCCTGTGGGCGGGCAGCTTGGCCCTGTGGCTGACCGGCCCCCTCACCGCCGCCCCGACCGACAATGTTTACCGGCTCGGGCCGGATTCCCTGCCGCAAGCGGGCGTGCCCGCCGGCAAGGTCATCGGGCCGCTGACGTTGGCGAGCCAAGTGTTCACCAACACGACGCGCCATTACTGGGTTTACGTGCCGGCGCAATACACCCCCCAGACGCCGGCCGCGTTGATGATTTTTCAGGACGGCCACGCCTTCGTGAATACCAACGGCGAATACCGGATTCCCTTCGTCTTCGACAACTTGATCCACCGCCGGGAAATGCCAGTGACGATTGGGGTCTTCATCAATCCCGGCCGCACGCCCGACCAGCAGGAGTCTTCTGCCAAGGACTGGGGCGATCGCGTCAACAACCGGGCGACCGAATACAACGAGTTGAACGATCATTACGCCCAACTGATCGTCAACGAACTGCTGCCGGTGCTGAAGCGGGACTACAACCTCTCCGACCGCCCTGAGGACCGGGCTATTTCCGGCGCCAGCTCGGGCGCGATTTGCGCGTTTACCGTGGCGTGGCACCGGCCCGACCAGTTCCGCAAAGTCATCAGCACGATTGGCAGCTTCACCAACATCCGCGGCGGCCACGCGTATCCGCAGCTCGTTCGCACGACCGAGAAGAAGCCCATCCGCATCTTCCTGCAGGACGGATTGAACGACAACCGCGGCCGGCGCAAGGACGGCAGCTACGATCCCCAGTGGGACTGGCACACCCAGAATCGAAACCTGGTCGAGGCGCTCACGGCCCAAGGCTACGACGTAAACTACTGCTGGGGCATCGGCACGCACTCCAACAAACAGGGCGGCGCCATGATGCCCGAAATGTTGCGCTGGCTGTGGCGGGATTATCCGCGGCCGGACAACCCGCTGGACGATAGCAACCGGACGTTGCTGGGGCCGGCGGCCGGAGTTGAAACCAAATAATTTTCCCCGCCGCCGCCGCGGCCAGACCGCGGCCGGGTTATTTCGCCGCCGGCTCGACGAGTTCCAACGTTTGGTCGGCGGCCACGTTTTCCAAGCGCTGGGCACGTCCGCCGGGCCAATGCACCGTGACTGATTCCGCAGCGGTGACCTTGCCTAGGCCAAACGTCAACGGCAGCTCACTCTGCGACAGGTAGCTTTTCGTGGGCATCACCTGAAGGGCTTGGCGCGAACCGCCCACCTCCAGCGTCACCCAAACACCCAAGGCCTCGCGATTGGTGGTTCGACCGCGCAATCGGACCCGCAAGTGGTGGTGGCCCAACGACTGTTCGTTGCGAAACAATCGGGCCGGCCCGGCCAAATCCACCAGCACCACGTCCAAGTCACCGTCGCGATCAAAATCGGCGTAGGCACTGCCGCGACCGACCATCGGCTGAAACAATTCCGCTCCAGCTTCGGCCGGCCCGACCTCGACAAAGGACGGGGCGCCGCCCGCATTCCAAAAGAGCTGCGCCGGCTGACGATAACGCCCGCCCACTTGAACTTTTTCGATGTCCTCCTCGATGTGGCCATTGCTGGTCAACACGTCGAGCCGACCGTCGAGATCGTAGTCCAAAAAGAAGAGACCGAACTTAAGTAACTGGCGACTCGCTGGGCCAAGTCCCTCGGTAATCGCCTCATCAGTGAAGAGCAATTGCTCGCGCCGAGAAGCCCGCTGCGAGACATAGAGCGCGTTCATCTCGTTGGCGAAATTGCCGATGGCGATGCCGAGGCTGTCGTCGTTGCGAAAGCGCGCGACATCAATCCCCATCGCTCCCCGGGCTTGTCCGTAGGCGTCAAAGGCCACGCCAGATTCCACGCCGACTTCGGCAAAGGTGCCGTCGTGACGGTTGGTGAAGACGAAATTTTGCACCGTGTCATTGGCCACCACGAGGTCGATCCAGCCGTCGCTGTTCAAGTCCACCGGGGCGACTGCCAGCGTTTTCGCCATCGGCAGTCGGGTTGCCGGATTGCGAATCTGCAACCCGCTGGTGGCCGAGACATCGGTGAAACGGAGTTGATCGCCGCGGCTGTCGTTGCGGAACAGTCGGGGAAGCGAACCCGAGAAATTCCACGGCCGACCGTAAGCGCGACCGAGGCCGACTAGTTGGTTGTTCACCTCAAAATCCAACGGCGGCGACCACTGCACGTAGTTCCCAACGAACAGGTCGAGGTCCCCGTCATTGTCCACGTCGAGCCACGCGGCGGCGGTGCTCCACTCCTCGCTCCCCCCGGCCACGCCCGCAGCGTCCGTGACCTCGCGGAACCGGCCCTGCCCGAGATTGCGCAGCAGGCGGTTACGGCCCACGCAGGTCAGGTAAAGGTCCACTTGCCCGTCGGCGTCAAAATCGCCACAGGCCACCCCCATCGCGTAATCGCCGCCTTCCAAGCCCGAACCCGCCGTGACGTCGGTAAATTTCGCCCCCCCGCCGGGCGGGGTGTCATTGCGGTAAAGCGCATGACTCGGCGGGGGGGCCGATGGTGAATTCGTCCGCCGCGGATCGTCCGGCCACCAGGTGGAGTTTACGAACAACAGGTCGGCATCCCCATCACCATCAAAGTCGAACCACGCCACCCCGCCGCCCATGGTTTCAGGCAGTAATTTTTGGCCGCGCGCCCCGTTTTCATGCCGAAACGACAGCCCCGCGGCGAGGGTGACGTCGGTGAACCGCACCGGCGGCACTGCGGCGCGCCGCTGGGTGAGTTGCGGTGCGTCCAGCGGGGTAACCTTCCCGGCCAAGCGCTCCGCCGGTCGCGTCAGCCACCAAACCACGCCCCCCGCACAGGCTCCGGCGGCCAGCAGCAGGAGCAGCGACCGTTTCAACGCCAAGCCAATCGCGGCGTCATCGCCGGCCGGTTCTCGTTCAACGGGAGTCACCCGGCTACGGTGCGGGATGGCTGCAAGCCGGGCAAGCGGGCGTCGCGGCGGCGATCCCCCACCACTCCGCCATTGCCTCAGCGGCCAGCACCTATCCAGACTGACGCCGTGGCAAGCGCGTCCCGTTCTATGCGGTGGTGGCATCCCCTCGCGCTGGCGGGTTTCTGGACGCTGGTGGGGCTCGCCTTCGCCGGTCAGCTTTACCTGACCCAGACCAAACTGGGCACACCCGTTTCCTGGGCTTTCGCGGTCACCCGTTCGCTGGCGGATTGGTATGTTTTCGCCCTGCTGTCGTGGCCGGCGTTACGCTTGGCACGTCGGTTTCCGCTGGGGGACGCGCCGACGCCGTGGCTAGCCGCCCTGCACCTGGTCGCCGGCTTCGTGTTCTCGCTCGTTTGGATGCTGCTGCGCGCGGGCGTGGCGGTGGGGCTCGAACAGCGACCGTTTGCCGAAACCCTACGCCACGCTTTGGTGGCGACGCTCGTGTTCAACGTGCTGGTTTACTGGGTGACCATCGTCGTCGCCCATGCGTTCGGCTTTTACGAGCGGATGCGGGAGCGCGAACGGCGCGGCTTGGAGCTGGAAAAGCGACTCGCTGAATCCCGACTTCAAGCGCTCCAAATGCAGCTGAATCCGCACTTCCTCTTCAACGCCCTGCACGGCGTGAGCGCCCTCATGTATCGTGATGTGGATGCCGCCGACCGAATGCTCGTGCGGCTCAGTGAACTGCTGCGGCACGCCCTTGATCGCTCGGAGGCCCAACGCGTGCCACTGCGCGACGAACTGGCCTTCCTCGACCGTTACCTGGAGTTGGAGCAAATCCGCTTCGCCGGCCGGCTCAAGGTGAACCGCGAAGTGGCTGACGCCACGGGCGACGCCTTGGTGCCCAACCTCATTCTCCAACCGCTCGTCGAAAACGCGATCAAGCATGGCCTCGCCAGCATGATTCAGCCCGGCACGATCACCTTGCGGGCAGCCCGGTTGCCCGATCAACGGCTGCGATTGGAGGTGGAAGACAACGGCGTCGGCCTCGGCCAAGGTCAACTCGGAGGCACCGGCATCGGGCTGACCAACTGCCGGGCTAGGCTGCGCCAGCTTTACGGGGACCGCGCCCAATTGCAGTTGGGACCGGGCGACCTTGGCGGCGTGCGCGTCACCCTCGAATTGCCCTTCGAGCAGGCGGACCGCGCCTAAATCAAGGTCGGCCGGCTACTTCACCGTGGCCCAGCGACGGCGAGCGAGCGCGAGGGCAAACAACGCCGCGCCCGACACACTGGCGGTGACTTCCGGTTCGGGCACGACGGTAAATTCCAGATTCCACGATTCCATCTGGGCAAGGCCCCCCGCTCCCATGTCGGCGAAGAACAGCGTCCACGTGCCGTTGGGATTGAGGCCGTTAAAGGCCGCCAAGGAAGTGATCCGGGGCGAACCGGTGACCACCGATTCCGGAGCGGCAACGCGCCCGTCGGGTTGCCACGAACCACCCAGCGGGACGGCGGGATCCGCGGACGAGATGGGCACGAAATCACTGCCCCCGAGGGAAACGCGGTAAGTGTGAACGTCGGCGGCGGCGGTGTCGGTCAGCGTAAGGTTGAAGCCGTTGTCCCCGTAGCCGACGGCAGAATCGGGTCGGCGGCCCACCCGATTCAGGAGCACCACATAGCCGGAATCGTGACTGAGCGTGGCCACCAGATCCCCGTTGAACATCGGGCCGGCGTCCCGGCTGGAGACGGTCAGTTGAACCTGAAGCGCGGCGATGGTTCCGGGCACCCCGGACACGACCTGTTGGTGTGTCACGCCCACTGCCGAGTTATCAGGAATCGACAGGGATACACTGGGGAATAACCGGGTAAATGTAGCCGGCCAAATTGAACTGTTGTTAAGCGTCGGGAGCGGCAGGTCAAATTGTGTCGCCGTCGGCAACGTGGGTTCCGGTGCAATCCCCGCCAGCGCGACCTGGGGGAGACGTTCCGGCGGCTGGTTAAACGAGCCCAGTTGCGCCCAAGCGGAACCCCCGAGGGTCCCAACGATGATCAAGCTTGAGGCGCGGATAATGCCCCGGCCCCACCCAGCTTCAAACGGGACGACCGGTCGTGGTGATTTCATGGGTCAAAGTTCGAGGATCCGAAAAAAGCGAGGCTCAGGTGCCAACGGTTCGATCCAGCTCAAGACGCCAGTCGTCGTGGCCGAGACCGTGCCTGCGGCGGACCACGGGCCGGTTACCGCAGGGGCCGTTTGCAACCGGTAACTTCGCCCCGCTAGCCCTTGGAAAACAACTTCCACCTGCGTCGGCAACCCAGGCAACGCCTGAATCCGCAACGGGCTGGCCGGGGCTAGGGGCGGCGCCACCGCCCGAACCATCACGGAGCCCACCACGGGCGCGCCCACGCCGTCCGTGACGCGATAGGTAAAGGTGTCATCCGCCAACGGATCACCGCCCAACGGCGGCTGGTAAACCAACCACGGGCCCTCGCGCCACACGGCGCCGCCGCCCACCGAGGCAGAGTCCACCGAGACCAGTTGGAGGGGATCCCAATCGCCATCGCGGTCATTCTCAAAAAGCTGCGCGACCAGCACATGCGTGCCCTGTCCGGCCCGCCGCTCGATTAGATCGTCCGCCGCAACCGGCAGGGCGTTGACCCAGCGGAGCACTTGGCTCCAAAAGCCGGAACGGCTCGCCCACGAATCGCTCTGGGCCGGCAAAGAATTGGCCACGGGCTGCCCCAGCGTGCCGGTCAGCGCGAAGCGGGTGGAATTCATGGCTCCGCCTCCCGCTGAAATGACACTGCGATCCAGCCGCAGGGAACCAGCGCAGAGTGTTCCGACTGAAATGGCCAAGCCTCCCATGATAACCTGGGCGCTCCGCTTCACGGTCCGCCTTTCGTGCTCGCGAGTGCCGTTGCGGGCGGGCGTTCGCCATCGCCCCAGAACTTCTGGGTGACGACTTGTCCCGCCTTCAGGGTAACTTCTGCCTTGAGGCTGCCACTGGGGAACCAAGCCCGGGATATTCCGTCCGCCTGCCCCGTAAGCAGGGTCAATTCCTCCGCCAGCACGCCGTTGTCATGCCAGCGCCGGAACACCCCTTCCAGTTTCCCCTCCCGGGCAGTGCCTTCCGACCGGCGACTGCCGTTGGCGTGCCACTTAAGGACCGGACCCGTGCTGACGCCATCCACGAACTGTTCCCGCACTTGCAGGACACCGTTGGTGAACCAGCCTTCCGAGACGCCGTTCAACCGGCCGTCGGAAACCCAGGATCGGGATTTCAGCACCGCATCGGGATATTGCTCCAACATCCAACCGGTAAACGGCACGTTAGTGGCCGACGAATATAAACGGCCGTCCCGCCGGCTTAGGTTCGTAGCGAGCTCACTGGCCGGTTCCACCGGGGCGGGCCGACGTTGCCAAAGGAACAACCCCAGCAGTAGCGCCCCAATTCCCAGTCCCCACCCCCGCCAAGTCCGCGTCCGCGAGCCGGGCATTACCAAGCCGCTCGTTTCAGGAGGTGGCAACTGGTTGGACATAGGAGGCGGAGACCACCCTCAGTGGACGATCAGCTTGAAGAATCGGGGCGTTGCCTCGCCCTCCGCAAACGGCCCCGTCAACGCCCGGATGGGCCGGACATCGTTGGACACGTAGACCTCGCGGGTGACCCCGGTGGCGGCGTCGCTGCCGAGCCTGAAGGGCACCGCCGTCCAAGACTGCATGTCGGCCGAGCCGTGGATCGTGTAGCTGCGGCCGCGGATGGCGGTGAATTCCAATAGGGGCCGACCGGCATCCACCGACCGGATGGCGAGGGCAAACCCATCTGCTGGATCGAAGGCATAGGTGCCCGCCAGATATTCTTGAAGATTGCTCAGACCGTCGCCATCCGCGTCATCGCCCGGATTGATGTCTGCCAACGATTTCCCGCCCCCCGTGGCGGCAATCACGTTGCGTTCCCAAGCATCGGGAATCCCATCGCCGTCGGAATCCTCGCCCAAGGTGAGGTCCACGCGGGACGAACCGCCGGGCTGAGTAACCAGCGTAGAGGCCCCAGTCATCTCAATCGGCAGATAGCTGACGTTGCCGATCTTGACCCGCAGGCGGAAGGGCACCGTGGGCAACATCGCGGTAGGTTTGTATTTGTCGGCGGTGACGCCGGCATCCAGCGGGATGGTCAGGCGATAGTTCACGCCCAAATCAAGGCCGGAACTGATGCTGGCCTGGGCCACCAAGGTCCCGCCGACTTCGAGCAGCACGGCGGCCTTGGCCGCATTGATCGGATTGCCTTGCTCATCACGCACCACGCCGAAGACCTCGTGATGCGGCGCCGGCGGGAAGGCCAGCAACGGCAGGGTGAACATGAGGGCAGCCACCCGGCCCACCCAGCGCAACGGACGAATTGAAGCTTTCATCGTAGGGAGGTGATTCGTTCGTTTAGTTGCCCGAGTAGGAGTAGGTCGTGAAGTTGAGCTTGATGTCCGTCAGCGTCTGAATCAGGCGATCCAGACCTTCGTTGGGATTCGCCAACAACGAGCGCCCCGGGATGACCAACTTCCATTGGCTATTCCAAACCGATCGGCCAACCAGCCGTTCGTTGAGGAATTCGGTGCGCGGCAACGAGTCGCTGTAGAACACCAGTTCAAACTTGGCGATGTCGGACACCGGCCGGAACGCGGGGTGTTTTCGGATACCAAACAGCGGTTCAATCAGCGAGTCCGCCGACTGGTAAAGCTGCTTGGTCGAGAAATCAGAGCCACCAATGTTGAACGGCATCGGTATGGCCAGATCTTGAACGTTCCAAGTCCTGACTTGGCTGGTATCGCCCAGTGGCGGGCTGCGCATTGAGTCAACCCCCACCGGAATGAGGTAGACGTAGGGTGTCGCCGCGAGCCCCTGTGGATCCAAGAACCACAGGCTGGGGTCGGTGGCTGAAGCGCCGTCGGCCGTGACCACCGCATTGGCAATCGCCGATGGATCGCCCATCCCGCGATACCCTTCCAAGGCCACCCCGACGCCGCCAATCTTCGTGGCAAAGAAGCTGGGGCTAAAGGTGTGATCGCCGGCCGCCAAGGGGCGTCCGAACAGGTTTACCCCCTCCCCGATGGTGGTGCTGAAGGTGAGGATCAAGCCCGGCACGGGCAACCCGCTGCCATTGTCGATCTGCATGCAGAAACGGCGCACATCGCTATCGGTGAGGATGTCCGCCTTGCGGGCGCGGTTCAGCACGTCCTTCCAATTAATATCCCCTTCGGTGCCGGGCAGGATGCGTTCCTTCTCGGTTCGGAGAGAAACGGTAGTCGAGTCGGTATCGGGCCGGTTGATTCCGAGGCGACCTCGCACGACGTCCCAATCAGCCTTCATTTCGGCCAAGGCGCTGGAGATCCCTGGGTCGCCCGTATTGCTGCCGGCAAACTGCGGCTCGCCATCACTCACGACACCCAAGGCCCGGGAGGCGATGATGCGGCCCCGGAAATCTCGACCAGCGCGCGTGCCGAGCAGGCCGGTTTCGTAATCATAGGCGTTGGCCGCCAGCAACCCATACCGGGCCGACAAGTCGAACAAGGTCTTGTAGCGTTCGAGCTTTTCATTCCGGAACAGCCGGAACGCGGCATCCCGGGTGCGGTAGCCTTGCACCACAGCGGCGGACCGCTGGCGGAAGACCTGACGTTCCGCCTGAATGCGATCACCTTGGGCAATCAAGGCACGCAAGGCGCGCTGGGCGTCGTCCAGTTCGCGCACCCGTTCATTCACCGTCCACCACCGTTCTTGGGCATCACCCAGTTTGTTGACGAGATCCTGAACCGTATTCCGCAGTTCCGTATTCCGGGCCAGAGGCTCTAGGTTGTAGAACTCCTCCAGCGTCTTGGAAGTGTTGACAGCCAGTTCCAGGGCGTTGATCACGGTGTAACGGGCGATGCCGATGCCATCGACCACCTTCTTGGTGACCAGGCCGGCCGCCAACACCGCCGCCCGGCCGGCGGACGTCAAATCACCACCCGCCGCCAACCCGGCGACAAGGCTGTCAGGGAACCCTTCGGCGATGAGGTTGGCAGTATCCTCAATGTCCTCGGTGATGGAGTCCTGGATCTTTTGGATGAGGTCGTTGGCAAACTTGACCTTCTCCAGAACCTGCTCCGCGATCAGCAAGTCTTCCCGGACCCCACGCGCTTCGTCGTAATCCGCCACGCCGGCCTTGAAGACATCGATGGTCTTTTGAATCACGCCGAGGTCGCCATACACGTCGTTGATGTCGTGCCGGAGCCGGCCGTGGGCCGCGATCTGGGCGGAGATCGCCTGTTGGATGGCTCCCGGCGACGCACGGCGGCTCGCCCAGGTCTTGGGCTTCTCGAAGAAACCGTGGTCCCCGACGTTCACCTCGAAGACAAAGTTGGTGGCGACCGGAATGCCAAGCAGCGTGACCACGTTCAGTGAAATGCCGTTGCGCGGAGAACCGTCCGGCAGCTTGGCCGCGTTGGCTTCACTGACGAAGATCGGCGGCAGGTTGATGTCCGTGAACTGGTGCTCGGTCGCCCAATTGAACGGCACGTCCTGGATCGTGAAGCTCCAAGAATGGCCGGACGTATAGCTCCACATCTCGGGAATGTCATACTCCGGCAGATCTACGTAGCTGTAGTGGATGAGGTCCGGACCGGAGTAACCCTGCTTGTATAGCTTGCCTGGCCCGATGTCGTCGGGATAGGGAGTGCCATAGAGCTCAATGAGCGCGTTCGTGAAAGATAGCTCCTGTTGCGCCAATCCCGTCTGGAAACCCGCCAACGAATCCTGCTCGGAGCGCATCAGCCGGGTCACATCTTTGGCATCGTCGAACGCCGTGACAGCATTGTTCAGGGCGGCAGTCGCCCGGCTATACACCTGTTCAAAGTGCGTGCCTCCGATCACACCGACGACCAAATTCGGGTTTAGGTCGAAAACCAGACCATCTTCCGGGACTCCCAGCGGCGATAGGCCGCCTTCGGCGTTGTCCAGCGTCGTTTGAAGCGCACTGGCCAAAGTCACTAATTCCTTCAACTCCGGCACCGTCATGCGGTCCACCTTTTGGATGCCTTCATGCGTCGGAATCGGGTCCACATCTGGCAGGATGGCATTGCCCACCACCCAGTTGAGATAGGCACCCTGCCCGACTCGGCTGGCCCAGTGATCCAAGCCCCAGTTCCGCACCGGATGATTGGTCCCGCCGTCGGTGACATTGACGAAGCTGCGCTGCGTGTTCTCCCGCGTCTGGGCGAATTGTTCCCAGCCCACCTTGTGCACCGGTTGGAAATCCTTGCGCCAGGTCAGATCAAATACCTGCCGGCCGGCCCGTGCGAGGGAGGCGGCTGCGGCAGCAAACTTGCGTTCGTCCTGGTAGTCCACCGAAACCGGCTTGCCGAGGACGTTCACCGCTTCGATGCGCGGAACCCAATCGAAGTTCGGATTTGCGAGCAACGAGAAGTAACCTTTGATTGAGGTGAGGTAATGCCCGTAGGCGTCACCATGACCTTGTGGGAACATCCGGGCCGCATCCTCGGCGTTGATGATGCCGTCCGGTGCCGAATCTGGCTTTTCTTGGATATTGTAATTAAGGGCGTAGATCACCTCGCCGGCGTCGATGCCGCGGGTGTAATTCCACACCAAGCGGTTGTAAACGGGCGTTACTTCTACCCCGGGCTGGAAGATGTCGTCCCGGCCGCGCAGCAAGGCGAGCTCTTCTTCGAGCAGGGTGGGCATCTGGCCGCGGAAAGCGAACAGCGCGGTCGCAATGTCGCCGTAGGTGTTGTCCGCGGTGCCGATCCCGATGGTTGGGTTCGCCGCGTCGGCCCACGCCTCATTGCCGACCATCATGTAAAGGTCGGAGAGGTAACCCGCCGCCAACAGCAAGGCATCATTGGCCGGGCCGTAATTGAAACCTGACTCAATGCTCATGGAGCGACCCCGACGCAGCACGGTTTCGTAGATCTCGATCAGCCCGTAGTTGTTGATCGTGTCTAGGTTGAGGGCCACGTCACCTTCCCAGCGGCGGCCCGCCTGAGTAATGATGCTGACGTCCGTATTCACCTGGTTGTTAAACAGGTCATTGATCCTTTGGTTAAACGGATTGATGCCGGCCAACACGCGCTTGATCCAGCCTTGTGCCAAAGCAGGCTGGGTCCACTGCGACCAGTCCGCGTCCGCGGGACTCGCCTGGTAGAGCGGGTGGCTGGTGACGATTGGCCGGTAGCGCATCACCACATAGTTGTCGCCCAAGACCTGGACCCCAGTGCCGCCCAGCGTGTAGCGCGGAATGTTGGTGCTGACCGTGGTCAGCGGGAGATAACGCGACATCGTTGCGTCAATCACGGGCGGGAAGCCATCCACCGGGGCGGCAATTTTCCACTCGTATTCGTATTCGTCGTAGCGCCCGGCCAGATCGCCGGTGTGCTGGAAGGTGACGAACTCGCTGAGCGGATTGGCCGAGGCGATGATCTTGAGTTCCCCGCGATTGAGATCGCCGCCGACCTTGAAGATGTGCATCGCGACCGGATCGCCAGCCTCGGTGAACGCGGTGCCGCTGGCTTCGAGCAACGTAACGTAGCCGCTGCCGGGGCCAACCGCCGTGAGCGCGTAGGAATCTACCGCCACGTTGTCATTTTTGACTTCAGCCAAGTCGCCGACGCCGATGGATTCGGTCTGGACGTCGTTCGGGATATAAGTGCCCGGCTGGGCGGGATTTTCGTAGAAGGTCTCAACCGGCGTGGCCAAGGCTGCCACCAGGTTGGTCCACTTCGGGTAGTTATCGGCATCGGCGGTGGGGCAGAGCGCAAAGACGGCTTCCAGATCCGAGCCGCGGAGCACGTTCAATTGCAGGTAGCTTTCGCCGAGAATCTCATTCTTGAATTCGCCCACCAGCGCCAGACTGCCCTTCGAACCCCGGTTTGGGTCGATAAACACCCGAGTGGCCAAGTGCGGCGGCAAGTTCGGGAAATAGTATTTGCCCTGGTAGAGCTCAGCCTTGACCCCGGAAGGAATCTTGCCGGTCTCGGCGAACTCAGTGGTGATGTCCACATACTTCGCCCGAGTTCCGTCGTGCAGCACCACACTGGGGGCCGCGGTCGGAAGATCCGCCGCGATGGACTGCTGGTAGAGCACGTGCGCCGTCTTAAAATCCCGCACCCCCGGAAGGTTGAACGCCGGCTTGGTGAGCGACGCTGCAAAGGGCAGCGTCGGCACTGGCTTGGATCCATCCTTCGGATCGCGCACTGGCCAGATAGGACGATACACGATTTCGAGGGCGGCGGTCGTCTTGGCATCGCCTGCCCCGACATATTCGCCAGTGGTGGAATCCAGCGGCCGGAGATACGGCACAATGCTGCCCGCGGCGGGCGGGTTGGGACTTCCCGGCCACGCAAAGCTGGGCAACGTCTTGTAGTAATACCGGAGCGTGAAACTGTTCGACGGTGCGGGCGACCCGGCGAGGAACGGCGGACGGTTGGTGAAGGTAATGACGCTGCCGGTGTAGCTGTTGCTGCTGACCATCGCCAGCGGCGCTTGGGCGAGCACCGAACCGGTGGCGACGACCTCTAGGCTGATATCGTTGGTCACCCGGCTGTTGTCATAGATGTCCCGCACGACCAATTGCACCGAAGCGGACCCGACATCGGCCAACGGGGGCGTGCCTTGCAACGTCAGGCCATTGAGCGACAGCCACGCGGGCGCCCCGGCAACCGTCATGCTCAGGAATTCGTCCTGGCGCGACACATGAACCGAAAGGCTGAACGGCTCGCCGACCACGGCCGTGGCCGCGGTGAGGGGCGAGAACGAATCGGAGTTCACGTCATAGGAACCGGCCGCGAGGGGCTCCAGTCCCGAATTCGGACCGCGATAGACCCAGTAGTCATCATGGCGGTCCCGGTAGGTGAAACGCTGGTAGTGACCATAGGGCGCGTTGGCGGTGTCGTTATTCCACCCCCCAGGCAGGTCGCCCCCGGCATTGGGTGGCTCGGTGTTGTAGTTGATTGCCGTGTCGCCGCTGCCCTCAATGGGTTTCGGCAGGAATTGCAGCGGTGGCGGCGGTTGCAGCATCTGGCCCGCCGGCACGATGTAATCAAAGACCCAACCCGCCTCGGGCTTCTCGCGGAGGACCTTGAACGTGGCCATCGCCGGACGACCATCCGGTGCCTTGAAATCCACCAGCACGAACGGCTGCGACGAATACTCCTGGTTCGTCTGAGTGATGATGTTCAGGTCGTCCCGGGTCGCAAACGGCGTGCCTCCAGACATGATCGCATGCTCTTCGTTCGGGTTGTAACCCGTCTCGCCCTTGACGTTTTTCGCGTAGATCGTGCCCAACGCTTCCGACGTGGACAGCCCCGTGCCGCCCAGCTTGCTGGCGAGGACGATTTCCCGCGGGTTGGCGGGCCACACAATCGTGTAACGCCCCATCACGGACGGCCACTGGATGCTCCGGAAGCCCAACGCCCCGTTGCCTGCATTTAGGCCGGCACTGCTCGTGTTCGGCCGGAACCACCAGACTTCGAGCTGGTTGGTTCCAGGAATGGCATTTACTGGAATGATGGCGCCCATATTGGCGGCCTCGAAGCCCTTCGTGAACGGGTTTTGGTAGGCGTCCGGATGGAAGGACCGGCCAATCGCCTCGTTCAAATAACCCGCCAAATATGGCTGCCCGGCCGTGCTGCCGAATTCCCCAGCGGGCGGATTGATTCGCTCGCCCACCACCACCGACTGATTCACGACTCGCGGCGCCTTCAATTCGTTGGGCCACACCAACGTAGTGCCGTTCCAAGCCGTCAGGTTAGTGGCGATCGCGCTGGCCAAAAAGTTGGTCGTCCGCAGATTTCCCTCAAACCAAGAGAACACTCGTTCAAAACCGACTTCCTCGCCCGAGGTAACGCGGAGCAGGGTCCGATGCACCGGCTGGCTCGCTGACAGGAAGGTGTAGAATTTGAGATCCGAGGTAAACTTCGCCCGGGGGAAGTCCAACGGGTCCTGATACTCGATGACCGGGGCGTTGACCGGCTCGATCTGCACAGCGGTCTTCTGCGCGTCCAGATCAGTCGCCACCTCAGGCCGGACATACAGACTGAATTGGGCCACGTTGGTCGGCCAGATGAGCTCATACCGCCCGAAAAGTTTCGGCCAGAGCAGCCCAGCCTCCCCCTGCTCCATCCAATGCACGAGGTAGTCATTCAGGTTCCGCGTCTCTCGAGTCGCCCAAAATTGCACCTTGTCCGCCCCGTTGACGTTGTGTTGATACGCAAACGTTTGACTGGTCGCCTGATTTAAAGGTGACGGCGTCAACTCCTCTAGGCTGCCCCCGTCGGGCGGAGTGATCCGCTCCCCGAGTTCGATCTGAACGTCTGAGGGCAGTGCCTGTTTCGAGACGTCGACGATTTCAGTGCCCAACGGGACATATGTCTGACCATCGGTGCGCAGATCCCCGAGGAGTTCGACGAACACCCGTCCTTCGGCGTTGTAGGCATTGATCGTTCCCTGTTCAAACCACAAGGTCCGCAATTCCTTCAGGGTCGCGTTGGTGCTGCCGTCGGTGGGGCTGCTGCTGCCGACCCCAACAAACTCATTCGTGACGGCTCGGGGAAAATTGTTGTTATAGACGATGTTGACGGCGCCGACCCGGGCGGTCGGCACCACGATCGGTTTGCCGATGTTTTGGAATCCCTTTTGGGTCCAATACATCTTCCGAGACGGTTTGGCGGCTCCGCCGGAGACGATGTAACGCTCGGTGTAGAGTAAAAACTTGTTCGCCCCGTTGGTGCGAAAACTAGGCGTGCCGTTGGGGTTGGTGTAGGTCACCGGTTGGGCGACTGGAATGGCCTCATTCTTGACCCAAGTCACCGCCAGCGGCCCAGGCTGCGTCGCATAGACCAAGCGGGCGTGCGGACTCCAGTAGTAGCCGGAGTTGGTGTGGCTCGTGACCGTGAAGGGTTCCGGCAGCCAGTAACTGCTGGCGTTGAGTTCGGGCAGCAGGTCGCCCGCCTCATTCTTGACCGGCGGCACGATGACCGCACCAAACGCGAACGAAACCTGCCGGCTGAGGAACGGCGCGCCAATCTGTGCCCGGCGCAGCGCCATCAGCAGCGTGCCTTGGGAGACGGCCGTGGGCAGCTTCATGTCCTGAGCCACCACTCCTGAAAAAGCCGCTGACCCAGCCTTCAGAGCCGCGTTATTGCTGACCGCCTGCCAGTCAAGATTCTTGAGTCCAGGAATCGCTCCAAAGGAAAGCAAGTTGCGGAATTGTTTGGGCGACGGCGGCACAAACACACCGGTGGACTCATTGCCGGTGGGCTGTTTGCCGCTGGAACCCGCCGGACTATTGGTCGTCTGAGATATGGGCACCCCCCGCTGGTCCTGATAGTTGAACTGCGTTTCCGTCTGGCGGAACTCAATCGGCAGCGCGACTTGGCCAAACCCGCTGGCTGCACTGAGCAGCCAGCCGAGAACGAGGGGGACGGCGCGAAAACTATTCATGGGCCATTTCATCTTGTGCGGCAGTTAAAGGTTCGTGGGCAGAGCGGCACACAGTCGTTGGGTGCCGGCGTGCGGGAATCGGCCTATTGGGAAACCGAGGCGACAACCTTACCATTGCGGTCCAAATCGGCCCCCGAACGAGCCCGCTCCGGGGTGATCGCGGCTTGTTGCTTTAGCACCTTCTCTAGCCGGGCCAAGCGGGCATCCATCGCTGTCAGGTTTTCGGCCAGCGATTGCTTCTCACCCCGGGCCTTAGCCAGTTCGCCGCGCAGTTCCACCAGCTCCGCGTCCTGCCTTTCCAACCGGCGGGCGAGCTCCTGCGTGGCCGAGACGTTCAACATGGCGATCGCCTCGTAGTCCACGGCGCGGAAGTCCTTCACCTCGCGGCCATAAACAAACACATTTCCCTCGGCGACGGGGGGATCGAGCTGGAATTGGGGCTCCTCGCGGCTTCCAGGTTCGGGATTCTTCACGGCCACCACGCGGTGGAGCTGGTCACTCTTGGCGCACACGATCCGGATCCGGTCATCCGTCTTGAGGTCGGCCTGGAGTTGGATCCAACCGTCGGCCGAAGTCGCCTTCTTGTAAACGTCCGGCAACACCCCGGTGGAAACCGATACCGCCTGCGGGTAAACCGCTTCGACCTGTTGGGCGATGACCTTTTTGTGCGTCTGGGGCCCGTGGTTTACCACATCCCGATATTTGTAGTCCGTGATCTCGATTTTTTTGATCGTCGCGAGGTCGGCTTTCCCGTCGCTTTGACCGAGCGAATTTTTGATGCGCCGGTCCGACGCCACGGTGAAAATCTGGGCCCGGATCCCGTAGTCCGCAACGATGCTGTTCTGATAGTTGAGTCCAAGGTTTGGGAAGTCGCCCGCACCAGCAGTGTAAAGGAAGGCTTCGGTGAGCACCGTCGGGTTGGCCCAACCCGTGACCCGGAGCGTGCCATTGAGCTGTGCGCCGCCCTCCGCCCACATCATGATCTTGCGGTTGGACCCCGTGGTTCCAGCCCCAACGATGTCCAGAGAATCGCTCGAGTGAACTTGGTAACTAATCGTGCCCGCGCTGACTTCCTTGGTTCTCCCGTATCCGAAATCGAGCGAACCGCGAGCGGTGAAGCCAAACATGGGAGTCCAAGTGTTCGCCTGGCTGAAGTGTCCGCCGACCATCGTTCCGATGACAAACGCGTCGGCGCTCGAACCAGGATCATCACCGATGACCATCCGCAGCTCACTGGAGTTCGCGGCGGTGTTGTAGCGCGCCAGCCAGAGGGGATCGGAATTATCCGCATTGACACTCAGGGGTGGCGCTCCGGAAAAAATCAAGGCCTCGCCCCAGCCCGCAGTGCTGCCGCTGGACGCCAACTCGCCAATGCGCAGGTGATTCTGGATTTCCTGATAGCCGGTGAAGGTGTTGGCTCCCAGCTTGGCCACGCCAGTCAGACCGGAGCCGTCACCGCTGAAGCTGCCGCTGAAGCTACCGTTGAAGCTCGGCGCCGTAACTGGGCCGGTAACGGTCAATCCGCCTTCCGCCCAAATCTTGACCTTTCGGGGGTCAACCGCGGTGCCCGCACCGACGATGTCGAGGGTGCCGGCAGTGAATATGGCATAGCCGAACTTTCCCGCACTGCCCTCTTTGCCCGCAATCCCCGCACCCAGCTCTAACACGTTATTGCCCGAAACCTGCAACCCCCCGCTGAGCGTCACCTGATTGCCGCTGCTGGTGAGCAGGTCCGTGCCGGCGGCATTGTTCTGCACCAGCTTCACCGCATTCTGGGCCAGAAACGCATAGGGCGACGTCATCAGCCGCAAGCGGGGGAGGATGTCCACATTGGCCCCGCCCGCACCGATGCCCTGCACGGTAATGCCTACGAAGCGGTCTGAAGCCGTCGCGCCCTTGAAGAGCGAGGACAGCACCGGCCGGGCCCCGACTGCGGAACCTTCGCCCAACAGCACGCTGAAATAACCCTTGTCCACCGTGACCGTCTGCTGTTCGCCCCAAAGCACGTTATTCCCGTTCTCGGAGTCGTAGACCTTAAATACGACGTCGTAGTTCTTGGGGTTCGTGTTGCCGAGCGCCACGCCGTCGCTGCCAACCAAGAAACCCTGGTAGGTCATGCGCTCGGGCGGATTGGAGGTGGCTTGACCGAGCGCCGGCGACACCTGCAGGACGCAGGCCCCGAGCAGCAGGGCGGACAGCGCGGCCCGGAGCGGTGCCGCAGAAGCTTGTATTCGTTTCATGGCTTGTGGAAATGACTGACGGGTGGACTGACGGAAAAGGGGCTGACGGAGGACGTTCATGGGTTCGGCAAGAGAGTTGGTAGGAGCGGCGGCGGAATTCAGGGCGTAAGGGTCACGGTGGCGACGTCGGTGATCCGGTTCAGGGTGAAAATCCCGCGCACTTCAAAGGTGCGGGTATCAAAGGTGTTGCCCGCCCGCGCAAGGCCAAGTAAGCGGATGGTCTCCGCGTATTGGCCGTTTAAGGTCTGGCTGGCGGCCGTGCGGCTGGCGAAATCATCTTTGGGCGGCGTCACGCTCAGGGTGATGTCGCGGACGATCGTGTAAGATTCGGAACCCTGCGGTAGTTCGTTGCGGAACCGGGCATCCAAATTGTCGTGGTCCGGATGGTAGGTGTGCAGGAACGGGTTCGATTCGTGATTATTGAACTGATTGGTCACCCTCGCGGTGAGTGAACCGCCCTGCGCCAACAACCCGTTAAAGGCCCAACCGGGATTCGCGTCCGTGAAAGGCAGGTGCGGGGCGCTGATGCGCCGGGCCTCCGACAGCAGGCCGCGATTCAAGGAGACCTCTTGGTTCGCGACAATGGGATTGGTTAGAGCGTTGAAACCGTAAAAGATGCGCTGAAACAATTTGGCAGAGCCAGTCGCCGGGCTATGCACGATCAACCGCAGCGGATAGGTGGCCGACACATCGCCCAGACTCGTGTTAGTGCCGGTGACGACGTAATTGCCGTTGGTGTTCACGATCAGGTTGTTGGCTCCGTCCCGACTGTAGGATTTCAGGTATTGCCCAACTTGGGTGATGGCCGCGCCCCCGACCCAAAGGCCGTTGTTAGCCCCCACTTGGGCGGAAACTCCGATATCTACCTGCGCTTGACCGAGGGAATCGGTGAACCGCAGCAAGCCAGCGAGCAAATCACCCGGGTCGCCGGTCAGCACCGAGCGGTCCAAGCCCAACACAATTTCTCGTTCGGAGCCTTCTTGGCCGTAGGGGGCCAAGGTCCAGCTTTGCGTCGAGCCCACCGGCAGGCCGGTGTAGGCGTAGGTGAGGTTGGTCGGATTGGCGTCGCCCCGGACGAGCAACGGCGGCACGCCGAGGATATTGGATTGCCCAGCGGGAGGGTTCTCCGAGGCCACCAAGCGCAGAGTGATAGTCACACTGTTGGCCGTGGGATTGCGGAGCCGCAGGCCAACAGTGCTGAGACTGTCGCCAAACGACACATAGCCGACCCCGGCCGAGACGATTTCAAACGGTCCGTAGTAGCGGTTGTAAATTTCCCCGGCGCGAATCCAGTAAGCCTCGCCCCGCGTCACCGGGGTGGTGCGGAGTGCAAAGACCTGAGCCGGATTGCCGGCTCCCAAAGCCCCACCGGGATACCGGTAGATCTCCGCGGTGCGCTGGAACTCAGAAGGCGCTTGGGCGAGGAAGTCATCGAAGTTGGGCGGAGCCACCGGCACCGTCGGGAAACCGAAGAAATTCAAGCCGGAGGTGGTCCACTGGTAACGCGGGACCACTGGTTTACCCACGAGCTGCCATTGATAGGTAGGGATCTCGCTGCGGACGCGCACCAGATACGCGGCGTTCGGAATCAAATTCTGCAGGGGCGACGCGCCGCCCGAGGTGCGGGTCCAGTTCAGCCATTGACTGCCGCCGGGGGTCGGCTCGGCCGGGTTCTGCACGAACTGCTGGGTCGAGGCATCGGGTTTCCAGAGCCAGATTTCCTCAATGGAAGCATTGGGGTCGGTAGCCAGCAGCGAGCCGATGGAAGCGTGCGAGGCGTCCACATGTAGAAACACCGCGTTCCAGCCGGCCTTGAGGTTGAAATTTTGCGTCAGCCACTGGGCGTGGGCGCGGGGGAACCCGGCCGCCAAGGCGACCCAGAAGCACAGGAGGAGCGAACGGAAGCGGGAGTTCATGGCTTGCGATAGAGATACCAAGTGGGCTGCGGGTTCAGGCGTTGCAGCGAGGCCGTCGGGATCGAAGGAGAGGAGGAAGTGAGGCCGCCGAACACGAGCAGTTCGGTGCCGGTCCACACGCCGGAACCACCACTGCGCGCGACCGGTTGCCCGGCGTCAGAAAGTTGTCGCCAGTGGCCCGTAGCGGGATCGAAACCCGCTCCTGAGGCGAGGGGACCACTGGCGTTTTCACCACCGAAGACCAGCATTTCCGCACCGGTCCAGACCGCTATGTGTCCGAACCGAGCCGCTGGCGCTCCGAGGCTGGGAAGTGGCGTCCAAGTATTGTTCGCCGGATTGTAAACCGCTCCATCGCCGAGCGGCGTGCCCCCACTCTTCCCACCCCACACAATCATTTTGGTGCCGGTCCACACCGCGGTGTGCGCAACCCGGGCGCTGGGCGCGTTACCCCCAGCCAAGGCCTGCCAAGCGCCCGGCGTAGCGCCCCCGGTCAACGGCAGGGCTGCGCCCGTGCCCACGACTCCCGCATCCCCTTCCCCCCCAAATACAATCAGCCGGTCACCGGCCCAGACCGCCGTCGCCAACCGCCGGGCGGAGGGCGCATTCAAGCTAGGCAACGCGGACCAAGCGCCGCCGGTCGGATCATAGGCGGACCCGTCCGCCAACAGACCATCACGGTTGCGCCCGCCCCAGATCACCATTCGGGCTCCGGTCCAGACCGCCGCTTGGCCGTCGCGCCCAGCCGGGGCGCCGGTGGTCGCCAAGGCGGTCCAAGTCAGGCGGGCCGGTGAATAGGCCCGGCCAGTGCCGAGATAACCCGCCCCAAAGCCACCCCAGACCAGCAAACGGTCGCCCGTCCACACCGCTGAGTGCCCGCTCCGGGCTGACGGCGAATCAACTGTGGAAACCGGGGCCCAAGTATCGGTTCGCGGATCATAGTTGCCACCCGTAGCCCCAGGTGATCCGGCGATAGTGCCGCCCCAGACGAGCAACTGGCTGCCGGTCCAGACGCCGGTGTGGCCGTAACGAGCACCCGGGGCACTCACTGCGCTGCCGGCCCGCCAGCCGGGCCCCTCCAGTTTGCCAAATTGGCCCAAGCCCCGCCCCAGCAACGCCGGATCGTTGGCCTCGCTGGAAACCAAGGTCGCCCCCGCGGGCAGGTTGGTTTCGAAGCGGTTGGAGACGGTCAGCAACGCACTCGTCAACAAGTCCAGCCGGGTCGTCAGTTGGTTTAAATGTGCCTGTAACGCCGCGTTGGTGGCCACGAGCCGCGCACTCAGCGTATTGCTCAGGGTGAGCAGATTGGCCGAGCGCGGGATGTTGCTGCTCAGCCGTTCGTCGGCCAACAGACCCGAGGTCAACGCGCCGGCATCGCCCGGACCCGAAAGCGCATAAACCGCGTAAGGCACCGCCGTGATCGGCTCCCGGGGGGTGAAAATCGCCGCCAACTCCGAGCTCCCACTGGGCCGCGCCGCCAACTCCAACCAGCGAGCTGGCCCGGTAAACGCGGCGTTGCCGAAATCGAGTTGCACGGTGAACAAACCGTTGGTCACCCCCACCGTCGGCAGCAGCAGGTCGGACCCGACTTGGGTTCCCGCGGCAACGTCATTAAAAAGCCTGAATTTCAGTTCGAAATTCCCGTTCGCCAACGCCGCCCCGTCCACGAGCCGCCCCTGATACGTGAAGGGCAGTGCCCAAGCTGGGCCGTTCAGGCACAGGAATGCTCCCGCCACGAAACCAGGCACACAGCTAGAGGGTAAAAATCGGCGCATAGGGAACAGCCTAGGAAATTGGCAGGGGCTGAATTTCGCCCTCGAAGCCGCTCTGCAGCAGCTCTGGCACGCGGTGAAGATACTCCTTGGCGAGGCAGCCCAACGCGCCAGCGGCCTGCGCGGCCTGGACCAACGCGAGCGAGGGAAATTCGGTCATCAACAACACCCGGGCGCTCGGGCGAAGCGCGTGCAGTGTCCGCATCGCGCTCAAACCATCGAGCCGCGGCATCCGCACATCCATGACGGTCCAGTCCGGACTGCTGGCGTCATACTGATCCAAAAAATCCTGCCCATCGACGCACTCGACCACCCGGTCTGCCAGCGGCGACACCAAGTCGCGCAGCAGTCCACGGATTTCGATTGAGTCATCAACGATCATAACGGTCATTGGGCAGCCTCGCCTGAGACCGCCCCACTCTGCTCACACTCGTTGCGCCTGAGGGAATCCGTATCATTACGGACCGCCGTATCGGTAATACTACTTAGAGCCTAGCAGGGAGTCCGCCCGGCGGCTGGACTGGCAGACTCCACCGGAGCCGGGTTGTCTTGGGCGCTGTTACGGGGCAGCCACAGCGCGGACCGCACTTCACTGCCCGGATTCGTTCGCCCACTCCGGCGTTTGCCTTGGCAGCCCACCGACCGCCCCGTAGCCTGCGCCCACCGCGATTTTCCCCGGACAAGACGGCCCCTCCTCATGCTCAACAGCGACCTCCGCAGCAAAATTGACGCCCTCTGGAATGCCTTCTGGACCGGCGGCATTTCCAATCCGCTCGAAGTCATCGAGCAAATCACCTATCTGCTCTTCCTCAAACGCCTCGACGACCTGCACACGCTGGCAGAGAACAAGGCCAACCGGCTGAAAAAGCCGCTGGAGCGCCGCGTCTTTCCCGAAGGCAATGACCCCAAGGGACGCCCCTGCGACGACCTCCGCTGGTCGCGTTTTAAACATTTTGCGGCCAAGGAACTGTTCGAGGTCGTGGATCAACACGTCTTCCCCTTCCTGCGCACGCTCGGCGGCGACGACTCCACCTACGCGCACCACATGAAGGATGCGCGCTTCACCATCCCCACGCCCGCGCTGTTGGCCAAGGTGGTGGATCTGATTGACGCCGTGCCGATGGAGGACCGCGACACCAAGGGCGACCTCTACGAATACATGCTCGGGAAGATCGCCCAAGCCGGGACGAACGGCCAGTTCCGCACCCCGCGCCACATCATCCAGCTCATGGTCGAGCTGGTCCGGCCGGTTCCCAGCGACGTCATGTGCGATCCGGCCGGGGGCACCTGCGGTTTTCCCGTAGCCGTGGGCGAATACCTGCGGGCGCACCATCCGGAGATCTTCCGCGACGAAAAGCTGAAGCAGCACTTCCACCACGATCTGTTCCACGCCTTCGACTTCGACAACACCATGCTCCGCATCGGCAGCATGAACATGCTCCTGCACGGCGTGGAAAACCCCGACATCCGCTACCGCGACTCCCTCGCGCAGGACCACGCGGGCGAGGAGGAAAAATACACCCTCGTCCTCGCCAATCCGCCCTTCGCCGGCTCGCTCGACTACGAGAACTGCGCCAAGGACCTCCAG
>CAIJLV010000171.1 GCA_903821635.1 uncultured Verrucomicrobiota bacterium
CCGGTGCGGCGTCAGGCTGGGCGCCCTTGGCCTTGAGTTGGCGGCGCCAGACTTTGTCGCCGGCGGTGAGGTAGAGCGCCCGTCCCTCCGGGCCGCCGAAGCAGACGTCGGTCGCCCACGCGCCACTCTCGGGCTTGCTGAGGATGCCATTCACGCGGCCGGCTTGGTCGCAGAATTGCACGCCCAGTTCGCTCGCGACGTAGAGCCGTCCTTCCGTGTCCACGCACATGCCATCAGCGCCGGCGCCGCGCGGGTCATCGGGCAGGTGCAGGTGGTAGTAGGGCTGTTTGTAGGCGAGCGAGCCGTCGGCTTGGAGTTGGAAGCTATAGACGAACTGACCGAGCAAATCGCTTACGTAGAGGAGGGTTTGGTCCGGCGAGAGGCAGACGGCGGCGGGAAACTCGATACCCGTATCAATGGTGGTGACTCGGCCGTCTTTGCTGAGTGCTTTCACGGATCGGGTCCGCGGTTCGGTGAAATAGATGATGCCCTGGTGGGAGATCGTGAGTTCCTTGGCGGTCACGTCGGTGGCGATGAACTTTTCGCCGTTTTCGCCTTCCAAGGCGACGAGTCGCTTGGCGCCGGGTTGGGTGGCGATGAGCGAGCCATCGGGCGCCATGACCATGGCGGCGGCGCCGCTGGTGTCGGCCCGGAGTAGTTGGACCGCACCGTCGGGACTGATCCGGTAGATGCGATTTTCCGGCGCGTCGGTGAAGAAGACCTCCCCCTTTGCGTTGGCGCACAAACCGGCGGGCAGGGTGTAGCCCCGACCCAAGAGTTCCCATTCGCCGGCCACCAATTGAGCTGCCAAGTGTTTCTCGCCGGCGCCTTTTTTGATTTCCGAACCGGGATACCCCTTCCAAAGCCAGCGCATCGCGTCCGGGAAGATGGCCCCGCCGTGTTTGCCGTCATGGCCGCCCATACCCCAGGCTTTTTCGACTTCGTAGCCGGCGAATTGGAGGGCGCTGAACATATCCTGATTCGCGATCCACCAGTTGCCGCCGTAGATGTTTTGGTCGTTGAAGCCATCCTGAAGGAACACTCGCAGCGGCTTTGGCTCCGACTTGCGGATGAGGGTCGGGTAATCGTTGCCGCCACGCAGGCCGACGTAGGTGCCGATGGTGCTGAAGACGCGGTGGAAATAGTCGGGCCGTTCCCACGCCGCGGTAAACGCCGCGATGGCACCGCTGCTCGCCCCGGCCAAGGCGTGGCCTTCGGGATCGGGGGTGATCAGGTAGGATTTCTGCACTTCGGGCAGCACTTCCCCGATCAGGAAGCGGGCGTAGCGATCGCCGAGGCCGTCGTATTCGTAGCTGCGGTTGTAGCGGGGCAGGGCGTTGGTGCCGTTGCTCGAAGGCACCACTCCGGGATTGATGAAGACCCCGATAGTCACCGGCATTTCCCCTTTGGCGATCAAGTTGTCGAACACGATGGGCACGCGCCACTGGCCGGTTTCGCTGAGGTAACCGCCCCCGTCTTGGAAGACCATCAGCGCGGCAGGTTTGGAGCCGTCGTATTGCTTGGGCACGTAAACCCAGTAATCCCGCTCGGTGCCGGGAAAAACGCTGGCCGCCCCCGCGTTGAAGGCTTGTTTCAACACTTGTCCCCGCGGCACGTCCGCCTTGCGCTCCGAGTCGGGCCCCAGCCGGTATTCCTCGGTCTTCGGCGGTTCTTGGCCGAGCGCGCTGGCCACGGCAAACGACAGGAGCAGCGGAACGGCTACGTGGTCAGAAGAGAACATGGCGGGAGAGAAGCAAACTCTGGCCGGGCGTCGCAATCGCGGAAAGTTGCCCTCGAATCCCGAACTCCGAATCGTCACGCTGCACGCCGTGACGGAACTCGCGTGGTGGTGGTATCCCGCCTTGTTTGCAACCGGGCTCACGGCGGGTTTCGTGGACGCTGTCGCCGGTGGCGGTGGCCTGCTTACGGTGCCCGTCCTGTTGGCTACCGGGATGGACCCCAAGGACGCCCTCGGCACCAACAAGTTCCAGTCCGCCTGCGGCACCACGGTGGCGACCTGGCACTATGCCCGACACGGGTTACTACAGTGGGCTACGCTCCGGGGTGGCCTGCTGGCGACCCTGATCGGCGCGTTGGCCGGGGCTTGGGCGGTTACTCAAATTAGTCCCGACGCGCTGCGCCCAGTGATTCCCGTGCTGCTGGCCGCGCTCGCCATTTACACGTGGTTGAAACCCGACTTGGGGCGAGACGCCCGCCCGTCGCGGCTGCCGCGCCCCGTTTTTGCCGTCACGTTTGGTCTGTGCCTTGGGTTCTACGACGGTTTCTTCGGACCGGGCACGGGCACGTTTTGGACGGTCGCGTGCGTGCTGTTGCTCGGCTTGGATCTATTGGCGGCCACTGCTTACACCAAGGCGATGAACCTCACCAGCAACCTAGCTTCCCTCGCGGTGTTTCTCGCCCTGGGGCACGTCCGCTTCGGGGTCGGCCTGAGCATGGCCGCGGGCCAGATGCTCGGGGGCCGGTTGGGCGCCCAGGTCGCGGTGCAAGGCGGCGTCCGCATCATCCGGCCGATCTTCCTGACGATGGTGCTGGCCCTGGCCGCGAAGCTGGCGTGGGACAGTCTCCGGTGAGCGGTGCCGACTTTGCTGGTGCGGTTGGGGGCGACCCGCCAGCCTCGGCTCATGGCAACTCCTGTGGAACTTCGGGACGGTGACCGTGCGCTCGCCGTCGTTTATCCTGAATTGGGCGGTTGGCTGACCCGCTATGCTCGGCGCACGCCCCGCCACGGACTGGTTGAGGCCTTGCACCACGATGACGCGGTGGTCGCTCGTTACCCCGACCGCATGTGGGCGGGTAATCCGGTGCTCTTTCCGCACGTCAGCTTCAATATCGCGCAGGGGCAAGACGGCCACTACGAACTCAATGGCCAGCTCTTTCAATCGCCCCAGCATGGCTTTGCCCGGCGGGTGCCGTGGCGCGTCACTGGGCAGACGGAATCCTCCGTCACCATGGAAGTCACCGACTCCGAACTCACGCGCCCCAGCTACCCGTTTGCCTTCCGCCACGAACTTACTTATCGCCTCGTCGAGGGGCGTCTGGAATGGGAGCAACTCGTCGAAAATCGGGATTCCCAACCGCTCCCATTCAGCACTGGCTTCCACCCTTATCTGCCCTTACCCCTCGCGCCCGGTGGCGAACGCAACCGCTGTTTCCTTCGCCTGCCGCGCGCCAAACGTTTTCATCCCCTCAACCGGGCCGAGACGTTTTTTGATGCGCCCATTTCCGCCGGCGATTTCAGCGTGGGGGTGGATGTCTCGGACGCTTGGTTTTTGGGCGATTTCGCCGAACGCGAAGTCGCGCTCGTCGATCCGTTGGCCGGCTTGGAAGTGGTCCTGAACTTCGCGGAAAATCCCGCTTACCGCTTTTTCGCCCTTTGGTCGCGCACCCCGGAGGAAAAATTCTACTGTTTGGAACCTTGGACTGCGTTGCCCAATTCCTTCGGGCGGCCCGATGGTGAACTCGTCATCTTGGCGCCGGGCGAGAAATTTTGCGCCCGCTTGTGGATGGACGTGCGGGAAACCTGAGCGGGGTTCGTTTGGGCCGCCGCTCGGAGTGGCTCGCTGCTCCGAGCGGCGGCCCAGACGGCCGAGGCTGAAACTACCCGCGCGTGCTTGCCAGCCTGCCGCCGCCCTTTTGATCCCCGGACAAAAGCCGCCTACGAAACCCATGCCCCTCCTCGAAATAAAAAACCTCCAAATCGAGTTCGGCTCCGGCGCGAAGGTTGCTCGACCAGTTGACGGCGTCTCGCTCCGCCTTGAGCCGGGCAAGACGCTCTGCCTCGTCGGTGAGAGTGGCTGCGGCAAGAGTGTCACGGCTCTCTCCATCGCCAAGCTACTCCCCAGTCCGCCCGCCCGCTATGTGGGTGGCGAGATCCTGCTGGAAGGCCGAGACGTGTTGAAAATGTCAGCCCGCGAGTTGCGCGCTATCCGCGGTGGGTTGGTGAGTTACGTCTTTCAGGAACCGGGCGCAGCGTTGAACCCAGTGTTTCGCATCGGCGCGCAGATCAAGGAAACCCTCAAATACCACCGGCCAGCAGTGGCCCACGATTCCGAAGTCATTCGTTTGCTGAAGCTCGTGGGTATTCCCGCGCCGGACGCCCGACTGAGAAACTATCCCCACGAATTGTCCGGCGGCATGCAGCAGCGAGTGCTGCTCGCGATGGCGTTGGCATCGCAACCGAAACTGCTGGTGGCGGACGAACCGACCACCGCGCTCGATGTTACCATTCAGGCGCAGATCATCGAGTTGCTGCGGGACCTGCGGCGCCAACTGGGCATGGCTGTCCTGCTCATCACCCACAATCTTGGTCTCGTAGGCGACCTCGCGGATGACGTGGCCGTGATGTATGCAGGCCAGATCGTCGAGCATGGGCCGGTGCGGGGCGTGCTCCAGCACCCGCGGCATCCCTACACCCAGGCGTTGATCCGATCCGTGCCGAAAATCGAGGGCGCCGCGGAGCGCCTGACCACGATTCCCGGCACCGTGCCGTTGCCTGGTTGGTTGCCCGGCGGTTGCCGGTTTCATCCCCGATGTTCGAAGGCGCAGCCGGATTGCTCCCGCCGACTCCCGCCGCTGACTGAGCTCGCGGACGGCCACTCGGTGCGGTGCCCTCTTTGGGACACCCCTCCCCTCGCCCGCCCAGCCCTCAAGCACGCGTGAACCTCCTCGAAATTCAAAACCTCAAAGTCCATTTCCCGGTGCAGCAACGTCTGTTCGGCCGGGCGAAGGAATTCGTCCGCGCGGTGGACGACGTGAGCTTTGCCATTGCGCCCGGTGAAACCGTCGGCCTGGTTGGCGAAAGTGGGTGCGGCAAGACCACGCTTGGCCGGGCCGTCATCAAGCTGATCGAGCCCACCGCCGGCCGCATTGTGTTCAACGGCGAAGACATCGCCCTCCTCAGCGGCGCACAACTGCGGGCGCGCCGGCGCCAGTTTCAGATGATTTTCCAGGATCCCTACGCTTCGCTGAATCCGCGTCTGAAAGTAACCGACATCGTCGGTGAAGCCTTGGACATTCATGGGCTCGCGGTCGACGCCTCCGCCCGGCGCCAACGCCTCGAAGGCTTGCTGAAAGCTGTCGGGCTGGATCCCTCGCACGCGCTGCGTTACCCGCACGAGTTTAGTGGCGGCCAGCGTCAGCGCATCGGCATCGCCCGGGCCTTGGCGGTTGAGCCTCGATTGATCGTTTGCGACGAGCCTGTCAGCGCCCTCGACGTGAGTGTGCAGGCCCAAATCATCAACCTGCTGCAAGACCTCCAGCAGGAGCGTGGGATCGCCTACCTGTTCGTCGCCCATGACTTGGCGGTGGTTAAACACATCAGCCGCCGCATTTTGGTAATGTATCTCGGGCGCCTCGTCGAAGCCGGCGACTCCGCCAGCGTCTGTCGTTCGCCGAGGCATCCCTACACCCAAGCGCTGCTTTCGGCGGTGCCGGTCGTGGATCCCGACTCCAAGCGTCAGCGCATTCTCCTCACCGGCGATGTGCCCTCGCCCATTCATCCGCCGGGCGGTTGTCCCTTTCATCCGCGTTGTCCCGTGGCCGAAGCGCGCTGCAAGATCGAAGTGCCGACTCTGCGCACCGTCAAACCCGGCCACTTCGCCGCGTGTCATTTGGCCAAGGGTGATTAGCGACCACCGCGGGTTTCCTGCAAGCCGGGCAGCCATGCACTCACACCATAAATGGGGCGCAGGGGACTCCAAGTCGGGGCGAGGATCGCCCACGTTTCGAAATCCTTGGGTGGGCTTGCCGTGCGGCTTCGGTTGGCGGTCCGGCCGGAAATGTTTTGAGCTTTTCGCGGGGAACCGAAAGCCTTTCCCACCGTGAACCTCCACCACCTCGAGCTGTTTTATTACGTCGCGAAGAACGGGGGGATCATGGAAGCGGTGCGGCACATGCCCTACGGCATCCAGCAACCCGCGGTCAGCGCCCAGATCATCCAGTTGGAGGCGGACCTCGGCGCGAAGCTGTTTCAACGCCGCCCCTTCAAACTCACCGCTCCGGGTGAGGAACTCTTCGCCTTCATCGAGCCCTTCTTCGGCCAAGTCGAGACGGTGGGCGAACGCATCCGCGGGGGCGTGACCAAACTCGTTCGCATGGGAGCCCCGGCGCCGGTCTTGCGCGATCATTTGCCGGCGATCATGCCGCAGGTGCGTCAGCAATTTCCCGGGTTGCGCCTCATGTTGCGGGAAGCCAGCCAGTCGCAGGCGGAAACGCTCCTCAACCGGCAGGAAATCGACTTTGCGGTAACGGTGTTGGAAGGCAAACCGGGCGCGGGCATCACGGCGGAACCCCTCATCGAATTGCCGCTGGTCCTGCTTGTCCCCACCGCGACCCGCTGGCGGTCCGCGGAGGATATCTTTCAGCAAGATCAACTGGCCGATTCCCTCATCAGTCTGGCGCCGCACGAGTCCATGGTTCGCCGCTTTCAGGAATACCTGACCCAACGGCGCCTGGCGTGGGCGACCTCCCTTGAAGTGTCGTCGCTGGACTTGGTGGACGTTTACGTGGCGGGCGGTTTTGGGGTCGGGCTTTCCTGTCAATTGCCCGGCGCTCGGCGCCCGACTGGCCTTCGGGTGTTGCCGTTGGCGGACATCGCACCACTGCGGATTGGCGCCCTCTGGCGGGAGCGCCTGACGCCGGTCAATGAAGCCGTGCTGGCAGCCTTCAAGAGCCGGGCGGCGCAGGTTTTGACCCCGGCCTGATCCGCTTCCCCACACCTGGTTCGACCCCAAAAAAATTCATGGGCATCACGCCTCAACAATTCGCGCAACTCCAGCAGAAGCTTTCTGGTAAAGGGCGCCCAGCCAAGGCCTCGGCCGAACTGCCGCCGAATACGCTACCCGTCTATCGCCGGGTGCTGGGCGTGGATCCGTCGTTGCGGGGGACGGGTTTCGGCGTGATCGAACTGGGGAAGCCGCATCCGACCGGGGTGACGAGCGGCACCATCAAGTGCCCGCCGGCGTGGCAACGTTCGCGTTGCCTTGGGCATATTGCCGCGACTCTGCGGGAGGTCATCCGGGTCCAGCAACCCGAGGTGTGTGCGATTGAAGGCCTGTTCCACGCCAAGAACTTGCGGACAGCGCTCATCATGGGCGAAGCCCGTGGGGCCGCCCTCGCGGTGATCGCGGAAGCGGGGCTGCCGATCTTTGAAATGGCGCCGCGCAAAGTGAAGCTCGCCATCGTCGGCTTCGGCGGCGCTCAAAAAATCGCGGTCGCAAAGATGGTGCAACGCCTCCTCGCACTCACGGATCTGCCCGCGCCCGACGCCGCCGACGCGCTGGCCTTGGCGCTGGCCTTTGCCCAAGAGCGCAGCCGCGTCGGGTTGGCGTCGCCGAATCAATTGTAGGCGGAAGAGTTTTGCCCGGTGTAGCCGTGGGCGGTAACCCCGCTTAAGCTACCGGGGTGTCACCTGCTGATTTCTTCCGTCCCGATGAGGCTGTGTTTCAGGTTCGCTCGAAGGGTCCCGGGCCGACGGGCAAGTTGCCGTTGACCGAGGCACAGCTCCGCGCCGCACCGAGTGGCGACCTCTTTGGCCTCACGCAGAATGCGGGCATGGGTTGGGAACCCAGCGAACTCGGTCGCGACCAGTTCCTGATCCTCAGCACGCTCGGCGGACTGCGCGCGTCCGACGGAAAACCCATCGCGCTCGGTTACCACACGGGCCACTGGGAACTCGGCCTACAGGTGAAGACCGCGGCCGAGGAACTGCGCCGCTTGAAGGCGATTCCGTTCGCCGGCTACGTGTCTGATCCGTGCGACGGACGCACACAAGGCACGGTCGGCATGTTTGACTCACTGCCGTATCGCAACGACGCCGCGATCGTGTTTCGCCGACTGATTCGTTCGCTGCCCACCCGCCGCGGCGTGCTCGGCGTGGCGACCTGCGACAAGGGTTTGCCCGCCATGCTGATGGCGCTCGCCGGCACCCCCAATCTGCCCACGGTGCTCGTGCCTGGCGGCGTCACCCTGCCGCCGGCACGGGGCGAAGACGCGGGCACCGTGCAGACCATCGGGGCGCGGTTCAGTCATGGCCTGCTTTCGCTCGACGAAGCGGCGGAACTCGGTTGTCGCGCCTGTGGCAGTCCCGGCGGCGGCTGCCAGTTCTTGGGCACGGCGGCGACGGCGCAGGTGGTCGGTGAGGCGCTGGGACTTTCCCTGCCGCACTCCGCGCTCGCGCCGAGCGGGGAACCGGTGTGGAACGACCTCGCGGTGCAGTCCGCCCGCGCGCTGATCGAACTGAGCGCTCGCCAGCTTACCACCCGCGACGTGCTCACCGATGCCGCCATCCGCAACGCGATGACGGTCCATGCGGCGTTCGGCGGCTCCACCAATTTGCTCCTGCACATTCCCGCTATCGCGCACGCCGCCGGTCTGCGCCGGCCGACCGTGGATGATTGGACGGCGATCAACCGCCGGACGCCGCGGTTGGTCAGCGTGCTACCGAACGGCCCAGTGCATCACCCCACCGTGCGCGTCTTTCTCGCCGGCGGGGTGCCGGAGGTGATGCTCCACCTCCGCGCGCTCGGACTCCTGGAGCTCGACGCCTTGACGGTGGCGGGAGCGTGTTGGGGCGAGATCTTGGCCGCGTGGGAAACGAGCCCGCGCCGCGAACGCTTCCGGGAGCTCCTCCAGGAGCTCGACGGGGTCGCAGCCGACGACGTGATTTTGCCCCCCGCCAAGGCGAAGGCGCGCGGGCTCACGAGCACGGTGACGTTTCCGCGCGGCAACTTGGCGCCCGAAGGTTCGGTGATTAAATCCACGTCCATCGACCCCAGCGTGGTCGGGGCCGACGGCGTTTACCGCCACACTGGGCCGGCGAAGATTTTCACGCGTGAACGCGAGGCGATTGCGGCCATCAAACGCGGCGAGGTGAAGGCCGGCGACACGTTGGTGCTGATCGGCGCCGGTCCGCTGGGCACGGGCATGGAGGAAACCTACCAGTTGACCAGCGCGCTCAAACATCTGCCGTTCGGGAAATACGTCGCCTTGATTACTGACGCGCGCTTTAGCGGTGTGAGCACTGGCGCCTGCGTCGGCCACGTCGGTCCGGAGGCGCTCGCCGGCGGCCCGCTGGGCAAACTCCGCGATGGAGATGTGGTTTGCCTGGTCGTGGACCGGCATCAGCTTGTCGGGTCGCTGGATTTCATTGGCACCCTGGAGCAGCGGGTTTCGCCGGCGGAAGGTGCCCTCATTCTGGCGGCGCGCGAAGGTCACCCGCAGCTTGCGCCCCACCCGGACTTGCCAGACGACACGCGCCTCTGGGCGGCCTTGCAAGCGGCGGGCGGCGGCACTTGGGGCGGCTGCGTTTATGATGTGGACGCGATTACGGAACGCCTGCGGCGGTGAGGTTGGGGTGGCGCCCGAGGTGACGAGCGGCGGGCGGCGAGCGGTCCGCGCGCTCACAGCCACCAATGAGTCAGCAGCGGTGCGAGGACCAGTGCGGGTAGGTAATTCGCGAGCGGCACCTTGCGGAGGTCAAGAATCACGAGGGAAATCGTGGCAATGATGAAGCCGCCGGTGACGCCGATGCTGTCGCGCAGGGCGGTTTGTTCCACCAGCGGGGCGAGCGCATGGGCGCCGACGGTGAGCAAGCCCTGATACGCCAGCACGGGCAGCGCGGCGAGCAACGGGCTCCAACCGAACGTCGTCACGAAGCCCATGGTGGCCAGTCCGTCGAGCAGGCCTTTGACGGCCAGGGTTCGCCAGTCGCCGTTCAAACCGTCCTGGACGGAGCCGATGATGGCCATCGGGCCGACACAGAAGAGCAGGGTGCAGGTGATGAAACCGTCCGAACGGCGGGCCGCGTCGGGTTTGAGGCCGGCTTGGGCGGCTTGGGTGGCGCGGGAGAAACGTTCGCGCGCCCATTGGCCGGCGCGATTCAGTCCCCGTTGCAGGCGGAGCAAATTGCCGAGCAGGCTGCCGAGCAGGAGGGCCAGCAACGCGATGCCCAACTGGCCGGCGGCGTGACCGAACGGTGGTTTCAAGCCCTGCCAGATCAGGCTGAAGCCGGTGTAAATGGTGAGCAACACGAGCACCAACCGGAGCCGCTGCTGTGCGCGCGGGGAGAGATTACGAGCCACGGTCAGGCCGGCGATCCCGCCCACCAGGATGCCGCCAACATTCAAGAAGGTGCCGATCATGGAGTGATTCTTGGGGTGCTGCCCGGGGAAATTCAACGTTTGGACCGACGTGAGGCGTTGCGGGCAAGCGCGGGTGCTAGGCGTGGGGGTGGCGGATGTCCTTGGCTTCGTAGAGATAGACGACGTCTTCGGCGATGTTTTTGGCGTGGTCGGCGACGCGTTCGAGGGCTTTGCTGATGGTCATCAGATTCAGGCAACGGGCGATCGTGGCCGGTTGTTCGATCATGCAATTGGTGAGTTCGCGGTAGAGCTGTTTGTTGAGCGCATCGACTTCCTGGTCCCGCGGGAGGACAGCGAGCGCGCGGGGGATGTCGCCGGTGGCGAAGGCCTGGAGGGCGTCGTTTAGCATCGTGATCGCCATTTGGGCCATGCGGGGAAGGTCAACTGGAGGCTGGAGCGTGGGTTCTTGGCTGAGCTCCAGCGAGCGGCGGGCGATCGTGGTGGCTTCGTCGCCGATGCGTTCCAAATCATGGGCAATCTTGGTGACGCTGACGATGAGTCGGAGTTGGGTGGCCAAGGGCGCCATCGCCAACAAGCGCACGGAGTGGCGGTCGATGGTTTTCTCCAAGCGGTCAACCTGATCGTCGTCCTGCTGCACCCGTCGAGCGAGTTCGTCGTCGCGTTCGACGAGCGCCTTGAGGGCGAGGTTGACGGCATTTTCGGCGCGGCTGGCCATGGCGAGCAACTGTTCCTTGAGCGCGTGCAGATCGGCTTCGAAATGGGTCATAAGCGGGTGGGGGGAGGTTGCAGCTTGCCGGGGAGTGGCCACGGGGCTTAGCCGAAGCGGCCGGTGACATAGTCCTCGGTTTGTTTCTTGGCGGGATTGGTGAAGATGCGGCTGGTCAGGTCGTATTCGATCAGCTCACCGAGGTAAAAGAAGGCCGTGAAATCTGAGATCCGCGTGGCCTGCTGCATGTTGTGGGTGACGATCACGATGGTGAAGTCGCGCTTCAGCCCCAGAATAAGTTCCTCAATCTTGGTGGTGGCGAGGGGATCCAGCGCGCTGGCGGGTTCGTCCATGAGGATAATCTCGGGCCGGATGGCGATGGCCCGGGCGATGCACAGGCGTTGCTGTTGGCCGCCGGAAAGGCCGAGCGCACTTTGGTTGAGGCGATCCTTCACCTCATCCCACAAGGCGGCGTCGCGCAGGGATTTTTCCACGACCGCCTCGATTTCCGGTTTTGTCTTCTGGCCATGCAGGCGGAGGCCGTAGGCGATGTTTTCGAAGATCGACTTGGGGAAGGGGTTCGATTTTTGGAAGACCATGCCCACGCGCTTGCGTAATTCGATGACGTCCACCTTGGGATCGTAAATGTCTTCCCCACCGATCCGGCATTCGCCCACTACGCGGCAGCCGTCGATCAGGTCGTTCATGCGGTTGAAGCACCGGAGGTAGGTGGACTTGCCGCAACCGGAGGGGCCAATGAGCGCGGTGACCCTTTTTTCCAAAATGGCGAGGTCGATGCCCTTCAGCGCCCGGTGTTGGCCGTAAAAGAGTTCTAGGTGCTTGGTCTCGATGAGCGGGGCGCTGGGCGGCGGGGTTACCTCGTCGGCGGGCACGGTGGCCTCCATGGTGAGCCGGGGTAGGAAATCGGAAGACATGGGCGGGGGGGCGGGGCTCAGTTACCCACCCGGTTCGCCCGCCGCATTCGCGCGCGAACGATGATGGCGACCCAATTGAGGCTGAAAGTGAGCAGCAGTAGGACGACGACGGTGCCGAAAAGTAGCGGGCGCGTGGCCTCAATGTTGGGCGATTGGGTGGACAGCACGAAAACGTGGTAGGCGAGATCCATGAACTGATCGCTCAACGACTTCGGCGTATCTCGGAGGTAGTAGGCGGCGCCGGTGAAAAGGATGGGGGCGACTTCGCCGGCGGCGCGGCTGATGGCGAGAATGCCGCCGGTGAGGATTCCGGGCAGGGCATGCGGGACGACGATCTGGCAGAGGGTCTGCAACTTCGTGGCCCCGAGGGCGAGGCTGGCTTCGCGCAAGCCTGGGGGGATCGCCTTGAGCGACTCCTCGGTGGCGACGATGACGACTGGCAGGGTCATCACCGCGAGCGTGAGCGAGGCCCAAAGCAGTGCGGGTTTGCCCCAGTGAGGGGCCGGCGAAGCGGACCATTCATCGAGCTGACCGCCGATAAAATTGATGAAAAACCCTACGCCAAACAGGCCGAAGACGATGCTGGGCACTCCCGCGAGATTGTTGACGGCCCCGCGGATGAAGCGGGTGAGTAAGGAGTTGTTCGCCGCGTATTCCGTGAGGTAAACGGCGGTGGTGACCCCGATCGGAATGACGAATAGCGTCATCAAGAACACGCGGGCGACGGTGCCGATCAGCATGGGGAAAATGCCGGCCTTGTTTACGTCGAACATATCCGACTCCGCGCCCGCGGTGAGAAAGCGCCACGACACCTGCGGAGCGCCGAGCCAGAGCAGGTAACCGAGGATGACCGCGAGGATGCCGAGGCAGATCAAGGTGGCTCCGAGCGTCAGCCCGGTTCCGAGCAGTGAAACGACATCACGGCGTTGGCCGGCGAAACGGCGATTCACTTGCGGCCCTCCAGTCCAGATTTGAGGCGGTGCATGACCAGATCGCCCACGACGTTGGTCAGAAATGTGACCGTGAACAGCAGGGTCCCGAGGAGGAACAGCATGCGGTAGTGGTGGCTGCCAACGACCGGTTCGCCCAATTCCGCGGCGATGGTTGCGGTCAGCGTGCGGCAGGGATCCAGGAAGCTGCCGGACAGGATGCTCGCGTTACCGCTGGCGAGCAGCACGACCATCGTCTCGCCGATACACCGGCCAAAACCCAACACCACGGCGGCAAACACCCCCGGAATTGCGGCCGGCAGAACAATTTGCCACGCGGCCCGCCAGCGGGATGCGCCCAGCGCCAAGGCGGCTTGGGTGTAAGCGACAGGCACGGAGGTGAGCGCATCCTCGGCGAGGGAAAAAATGACCGGGATGCTCGCCATGCCCAGGGCGATGCCGGCGAGCAGGGCATTGAGCCGGAACTGCGATCCGGTCAGTGCCTGCAACGCCGTGGCGAGCACCAGCATGGCAAAGGAGCCAAGCACGACCGAGGGAATCGCCGAGAGCAGTTCAATGGCGGGCTTGATCAGTTCCTTGGCGCTTGGCGAAGCGAGTTGGGAGACATAAAGCGCCGCCCCGAGCGCAATCGGCACGGAAAAGAAGAGGGCGGCGAGGGTCGTCTTCAGGCTGCCGACGAGGAGCGGAACGAGGTTGTATTTGGGCACCTCGGAGACCGGCTGCCAGATGTAAACCGGGCGCTCATAGTCGCTCCATTGGTAAGGTTTGAGCAGGTAACGCCACTCGGTGGTGTTGAGTCCGGCATCGCGATTGGTGCTCCCTTCGAGGGCGGCCTCGACCCGAATTTCCAGCAAGGCCTTGAGGGTCTCCTGATTCAGGCTCTGAAACTCTTTGGCGGATAGTCCGAGGTAGGCCCGAATCCGTTCGGATGGCAGCGAATCAAACTGCTCGACGGGGATGACTGTCTGGGGGGCGGCGCTGTTCATCTGGCCGAGGACGATCGGCAAGGACTCTCGGCCCACGAAGAGAAAGATCAGGAAGACGACCAGAATCGCGGTTAGGGAGAGAAGCCGGATGAGCTGCTCCGCAAGCCATTCCAACGGTCTGACGCGGTGGCTCCGGTGAATACCCATCCAACCGGCGGAACGAACGGTGCTGGCGGGGACGGTGGACACACTTTTCTTTGGGCGGTGAGGTTTGAGGGACAGCCTCCCTCTGCGGCGGTGGCGAATTTCAGTTTCTGCGTAGGTTGGTCGGAAGCGGGAAATAGCCGACGTCCTTGACGACCCGCTGACCGTCGTCGCTGCGGATCCAATCGACGTAGGCTTTGAGTTCGCCCTTTTCGAGTTCTGGATTCAGATACAGGTAGAGAAAGCGTGAAATGGGATACTGGTTGCTGACCACGGTTTCCTCGGTGGGTTCAATGGCGATTCCACCTTTCACGGGGCTGATTTTCAGGTGCTTGGCCCCTTGGCCGTAAGCGGCGCCGCCGTAGCCGATGGATCGCTTGTCCTTGGCCACGGCCTGCAGCACTTGAGCGGTGCCGGCCAGCGTCTGGACTGCGGGTGCAAAGTCCTTCCCCTGCAACACGTGATCTTTGAAGAACTCATAGGTGCCGGAGCTGTTCTCCCGGCTATAGCGGATGATCAGCGCATCCGGCCCGCCGACTTCCTGCCAGTTTTTGATCCGTCCTGAAAAAATGGCGCCGACTTCTTCCACGGAAAGTTGAGTGACTGGATTTTCGACGTGGACGTAAACGGACAAGCCGTCCTTGGCCACGGCGTATTCGCGTGGGCGTTTGCCGAAAGCCTTGAGGCAGGTTTCGACTTCCTTCGCTTTGATCCTGCGGGAAGCGTTGGCTAGGTCGGTCTGCTTGTTTTGCAACGCGGCAAACCCGATGCCGGAACCGCCGCCGGTGACCTGAATTTTTACGGCGGCATGCTGTTGCATGTAAACCTCCGCCCACTTCTGTCCCAGAATGACCATCGTATCCGAGCCTTTGACGGTGATATCAGCAAAGGCCGTGACGACCCCGACGCCGGCGATCGCAGTGAGGACAAGCGCTTGTTGGAGCAGATTCATAGGCTCACTGACTTTGGCCCGCAGCACGTTCTGGACTGAATGCGGACCGGCAACAATGGAGTGACGGGGCTTGCTGGAGTCGCTCCAGATCGTTGGGGGCCGGTATCTTCAAACGGCGTCAACGCGTCCGCAGTGACCAATGGGTTATCCGCCCATTTAATACGACCTGCGAGCGGCCCGAGCAAGTCGCTTGGCTTCGCCGTCCTTGGTTTTGAATTAGCGTCCAGTCCGCTGCCCCGAGGCGGAGCTTGGAGCCGCCCGATCGGGCGGTGCTGCTTACTGTTGGCGGAGGTCACGTTTCTCAATTGTCACAGATTCGTCGTTTTCCCGTCATCCGTTACTCGGACTGTGCGTAACCGATGATGTCAAAACGGTTGAAATGCAGGGTCACGTTGGGGCTCGCCCTCTTAGCTTGCGGCAGCGTGGCTTGGGCGGCGGAAAACTCGGTGACCACGGTTCGAGAAACCTTGTCGCAATGGGTGCAGACGCGTCAGTTGATCTCGCGGACGCTGTCGGAGTGGGATTCCGATCGGGAAATGCTGGGGCAGACCCGGGCATTGTTCGACCGGGAGCTGGCGGCGGTGGCGGAACAGATGGGCAAGCTCAACACGAATTCTACCGTGGTCGAAGGCGAACGGCGCCGGTCGGAGGCCGACCTGGCCCAGCACGCCGAGGCGCTGGAGAAGTCCAAGGTGATCGTGGCGGACTTGGAAAAGGAAGTGCGAGGGATACTGCCGCTGCTACCGCCCCCGTTGACCGCTGCCATTCAGCCTTGGACGAACCGGTTGCCCGCCGATGCCACCAAGACCAAGGCCGGCGTAGTGGAGCGCTGGCAGACGGTCGTCGGCCTGCTCAACGAAGTGGATAAATTCAACAACGCGATCTCGGTCGCCAATGACAAGCAGCCCAACGGCAAGGGGGATCAGGTGAGCGTGGACGTGATTTACCTCGGACTGGGCATCGCCTACTTCGTGGATGCTGCGGGGGAGGTAGCCGGTATGGGTTCCCCGGGGGCCAACGGTTGGCAGTGGCAGTTGCGGCCCGAGCTCGCGTCCAAGGTGCGCGATGCCATCGCGATCTATCGCAGCCAGAAAGCTGCCGAGTTCCTCGGTCTGCCCGCCGTCACCCAATGAACTTTTTTGCCTGGAACATGAAGCGCTATTCCCTCCTTGCCGCCTCGCTGGTGGCCCTTTTGCCATTGGCCGCGCAGGATGCCGAAGCATTGGCCGGCTCCGCGAAGGCCGATTTGCAAAAAGCACTCGAAGAATTGGCCGGGGTTCGGCGCCAAGTGGAGGGCGACAAGCTCCCGTTGGTGCGGGCAGTCAACGAGCTTGAGCAACAGGTGCTCGACCAAAAGGCGGCGTTCCAGAAGGCCGAGCGGTTTCAGGAAAACCAATTGGTTGAACTCAACGCCCTCAAGGCCCAGGCGAAGGCGCGCGGCGAGGAGGTCAAGTATCTCGACTCGCTGCTGACCGAATATGGGCGGGCCTTCCGGAGTCGCGTCTTGCTGATCGAGGAGCAACGGCTCAAGCCGGCGTTGGAGGCGTTTGATGCGGCGACCGCGTCGCCTGAGCTTGGCGAAGCGGAACGCCTGCTCAAACGCTCGGACATCATTCGGGCTTCCTTGGAGCGCATTCGGTTGGTGGCCGGGGGTGACCGTTTCGAGGCCCAGGCTTTGGGCCCCTCCAGCGTGTTGGAAAAAGGGCGCGTCGCCCTGTTTGGTCCAGTGGCCCTGTTTGCCAGCGACCAGTCGGCCGTGGTCGGGCTCCTACAGCAGGAACTCAACAAGGCGGACCCAACCGTGGTGCCTTTGTCTGGCGACCTCGCCGCGGCGGGTCGCAATCTGACGGTTTCCGGCACGGGTTCGCTGGCGTTTGATCCGACCTTGGGCAACGCCTTTAAACTTGAAGCCCTGAAGGAAACGCTTTTTGAAAAATTGGCTCAGGGCGGCCCGGTCATGGTGCCGCTGCTGACCTTGGGCCTGGGAGCTCTGGGGGTGGCCGTTGTGAAAGGGTTCCAATACAACCGCATCCGGTTGGTGAAGGAGGACGAGCTGCAACAGGTGCTCCAGCACCTCGAACGGGATGACCACGGAGCAGCACTCAAGCTGGCCCGGGGCATTCCTGGACTGGCCGGCGAACTTCTTACCACCGCGGTCGAGCATGCCGACGAGAAGAAGGAATACATCGAAGAGATTCTCTACGAGAAGATGCTGGGGGCCCGCTCGAAACTGGAGCGTGGGCTGCCGTTCCTCGCGCTGGCCGCGACGACCGGACCGCTGATGGGGCTCCTCGGCACCGTCACGGGCATGATCGCGACCTTTAAGCTGATCTCCAGCTTCGGCAGCGGCGACCCGAAGCTACTTGCCGCCGGTATCTCTGAGGCGCTGATGGCGACGGCCACCGGCATGGCGGTGGCAATTCCAGCGTTGTTGCTCCACGCGCTCATGAGCCGAAAGGCCAAAGGCATCATTGGCAGCATGGAGCAAACGGCGGTCGGGTTCGTGAACGGCGTGCCGCAGGATCGGCCCGCGGTGGTCTGACTTGGGAGCCTGCAAGGAACTCGTCATGAACTCGATCTGGAACCAGATGTTGCACACGTGGGAGTCAGGCGGCTGGGTCATGATCGCCTTGGCGGGATTGGGCGTCGTGCTTTATTCGACCGCGGCTCACCTGCTCATCACGTTGCACCATCGAGGGATAACCCGAGCGTCTGACGCTGACGTGAAGCGCTGGCTGGATGACCCTACCCAGGCGCCGGAGCGCATTCGGGAAATCATTCGCTACACCACGGACGAGGCGAGATCCATGGACGATATTGGTTGGCGCTTCAAGGAATTGGAGGCGACCCGCGTCACCAACTACGACCGCGGCATCGCGTTCCTCAACGTAGTGGTGATTGCCGCGCCTTTGTTCGGTTTGCTCGGCACCGTTTTGGGCATGTTGCTGACCTTCAAAGCCATCGGCGTGGGCGGCAGTTCGACCTCGGACGTCATTGCCAAGGGCATCAGCGAGGCGTTGGTCGCGAC
>CAIJLV010000172.1 GCA_903821635.1 uncultured Verrucomicrobiota bacterium
ATGATGGTGGTATTCATCTGGACCCGCTGGATGTTGCCGCGCTTCCGCTATGACCAACTGATGGATCTCGGCTGGCGCCGATTCATCCCGCTGGCTCTGGCCAATATCCTCATTACCGCCCTCGTCGTCGCGTTCACCACCAAGTAAGCCCCACCGAATGAGCACCAAGGTTGTCGATCGCGCCCCGCTGACGTTTTACGAGCGCACCTATCTGCCGGCCATCCTCGGCGGGCTAAAGATCACCGGCAAACACCTCTTCAACACTCTGGTGAAGGGCAAGGCCGTCACGATGGAGTATCCGGAGCAGAAATGGGTCGTGCCCGAAGGATATCGCGGCGCGCCCTACCTCGTGAAGGATCAGGACGGGGCCACCAAGTGCGTGAGTTGCCAGCTTTGTGAATTTGTTTGTCCGCCCAAGGCCATCAAAATCACGCCGCCAGGTCCTACCGGTGAGTCGGCCGACCGCACCAACGCAGAGAAGATGCCGAAGGAGTTCGAGATCAACATGCTCCGGTGCATCTTTTGCGGTTTCTGCCAGGAAGTTTGCCCGGAAGAGGCGATCTTTCTGCAAAAAGACTACTCGCTCACGGGCCTCAGCCGCGCGGAAATGATCTACGACAAAGAGAAGTTGCTGAAACTCGGCGGCACCCACGCCGGCATCCAGAAGTGGAAAAATAAGCTGGAAGAAGCCGAAGCTCAGGAAGTTTTCCCCGTCGCGACGAAATAGGTTCAACGTCATGCCCGCCCTACCTGACCTTCTTTTTTACGCCTTCGCCGGACTCACCCTGTTGTTCGGTTTCTTGTGCGTCGCCAATCCGCTTACGCGGAATCCGGTGACCAGCGCGATGTTCTTGGTGCTGACCATTTGTTCGCTGGCTGGCCTTTTTGTGCTGCTGAACGCGTTCTTTCTCGCGGCGGTCCAAGTGCTCGTTTATGCGGGGGCGGTGATGGTGCTGTTCCTCTTTGTAATCATGCTCCTTGATTTAAAAGAGGAAGAGCGCCGCCAACTCAACAAGGTGGCCTTGGGTGCCGGCTCCGTCGCCGTAGCGGTGATTGCTGGTATTTTGATCAAGGCGGTGATGTCTGCGAAGCCCGCTGCCGAACAACTGGTGGAAGGCACCACCAAACCGCTGGGCAGAATCTTGTTTACCCAATACCTACTGCCCTTTGAGATTCTATCGCTGCTCCTACTGGTTGCCATGGTGGGTGTGATTCTACTGAGCAAAAAGGAGCTGAAATGACGTTCACTCCGGAGTTTGGCGCTTCACCTGGGCTGAGGGGTCGCGTTTGAGGGCCTCAACCTCCTGCAATTTTTCAATCGTTTAGCTTCATGCAAGTCGGTTTACATCACTACCTCGTTGTCAGTGCCCTCCTCTTTAGCCTTGGGCTGCTGGGCGTGTTGGCTCGGCGCAACCTGTTGGTCATCTACATGGGGCTCGAACTCATGCTCAACGCCGCCAACCTCGCGCTGGTCGCCTTTTCCCGCTACAACGCCAATCTCAACGGTCAGGTGATGGTATTCTTTATCATCACCGTCGCCGCCGCCGAGGTCGCCGTCGGCCTTTCCTTGATCGTGGCGCTTTACCGCAAACGCCAGTCCGCCCACGTCGAGGACCTCACCAGCCTGAAACTCTGACTTTTTGAACCGCCGATGAATGCTGATCAACGCCGAGTCAATCGCCCCAAGACTCCCCGGAATTCCCGGGCTGAGTTGCGTCCGTCAGTGCTGATTTGCGGTTAATTATCTTTCCTGAAATGGACGCTCACGCCGCCCACCACGCCGTCACCGCCGCTGCTCCGGCCTTTAGTTCGCGGCCGGAAGACATCGCTTGGTTCATCCTCCTGTTACCGCTGATCGCGGCGGCTGGCATCACCCTGCTGGTGCGCCGTAGCAACTTCCTCGCGGCCACCTTTTCCCTCGCGGCCACCACGACGGCGTTCATCCTCAGTTTTGTTCTCTTCCTGACGTTTGGCCTCGGTGACGCCACGGCGGCGGCTACCCCGTTCGCTTGGCTGCATGCGGGTGACTTGGCTGTGAACCTCGGAGTCACGGTGGATAAACTGTCGACACTCATGTTGCTCGTGGTGACGGGGGTTTCCGCCCTCGTGCAGGTTTATAGTCTCGGTTACATGCACGGTGATCGCAGCTTCCCGCGCTTCTTCGTCGGGTTGAGCCTGTTCACTTTTTCCATGCTCGGCATCGTTTTGGCCGACAACCTCGTGATGATGTTCCTGTTCTGGGAACTTGTCGGGGTGTCGAGTTGGTTGCTCATTGGCTTTTGGTATGAGAAAGAATCCGCTGCTGACGCCGCGAAGAAGGCTTTCCTTACGAACCGCTTGGGCGATTTCGGTTTCCTGCTCGGGATCATCCTCATCTGGGCTGCCGCTGGGACGGTGAATTTCGCCGAACTGAGTCAAAAACTTGGGGCGCATCCCGACCTGCTGGGGAACTTGAGTTCAGTGGCCGGCCTCTTGGTTTTCATGGGCGCCATGGGCAAAAGTGCCCAATTCCCGTTGCACGTCTGGTTGCCCGACGCGATGGAAGGCCCAACCCCGGTGTCGGCGCTGATCCACGCGGCGACCATGGTGGCGGCTGGCGTTTATATGCTCTGCCGGGTGTTTTTCCTCTATCAGGTTGACCCTGCTTGGCCCGTCGCCTTGTCCTTCCTCGGCTCGATCTCGGCGCTCGATATAATTGCCGCGCTGGGCGGGTTCACGGCGCTGCTGGCCGCGTTGATGGCGATTCAACAAAACGACATTAAACGCATCCTTGCCTACTCCACACTTTCGCAGTTGGGCTACATGGTGATGGCGGTCGGTTGCGGCGGGCCTGACGCGGCGATGTATCATTTGACGACCCATGCCGGCTTCAAGGCGTTGCTCTTCCTCGGGGCGGGCTCAGTCATTCACGCCTGCCACCACGAACAGGACATTTGGAAGATGGGTGGGCTGCGTTCGGTGATGCCGAAAACGTTTCTGACCTTTGCCCTCGGCACGGCGGCCTTGATCGGACTGCCGCCGCTCAGTGGATTTTACTCGAAAGACTCCGTGCTGCTGGCCGCGTTGGAAAACGGCCACCCGGTGCTCTTCGGTTTGGGTGTCTTGATTGCGGCAATGACGACGTTTTACATGGTGCGACTGGTTCTCGTGGCCTTCTTGGGGACGAACCGCAGTGAAGCCGCTGGGCACGCTCATGAATCGCCCGGAAGCATGACTTGGCCCTTGATCCTGCTGGCGGTTCCTAGTGTCGCTCTTGCTTGGTTGCCGCTGGGGGATTACCTCCGGCACCACTTCTTCTCCGATCACGCCCACCACGCCGCGGCCGTTTCGGACGAAATTTCAGTGGGTGCCAGCCTTTCGGCCCTGTTCGGAGGCCTCAACCAGATCCTCTTCGAACCGTTCAATCACGCCCCGCTGCCGGCAGTCATGGGCACGGGCGCGTTGCTGATCGGCGCGTGGGTAGCGGTCACCCTGTATTGGAAGGCCGAGCGCGACCCCTTGCCGAAACTGCTGGGTGCCTTGGCCCGAGGAATGAAGAACCGGTTCTATTTCGATGAACTCTACGAAGCGGTGTTCATCCCGTTGCACGATCTGGTCGCCCGATTCGCCGACGGGTTCGACCGCTGGGTCGTGAGTGGTCTGGTGGTTCGCGGGGTTCACGGCAGCACCGAATTGCTCGGTCGCACTCTCCGCATTCTACAAAGCGGCAACCTGCAAACCTACACCTTCTTGTTCGTCGCCGGCGTCGCGCTAGTCGTCCTGCTCGCCCTCAAGTAGCCTGTCATGTCCTCGCTTACCCCGCTTCTCCTGACCCCGTTCCTCGGCGCCCTACTGGTGCTTGCCGTGCCGGGAAATTACCGGGTCATTCTCCGCGCCCTCGCCCTGTTGACGGGCGCCCTCACAGCGTTCCAAGCCATCGCCTTGTTTGCCGGCTTTCAGGGCGGTTCGGCCGAACTCCAATTCGTCCAGCAGGTGGAATGGATCCCCTCGGTCGGCCTGAGTTATCACGTCGGCGTGGACGGCTTGAACATCGGCTTGGTGTTAATGGCCGCGCTAGTCTCATTTGCGGCCATTTGTGCCGCTTGGGAAATTGAGCGGCAGGTAAAGCTGTTTTACTTTCTGCTGTTGGTGATGACCGGTGGGGCTCTCGGCGCGTTTATTTCGCTCGACTTGTTCTTTCTGTATTTTTTCAACGAACTCGCCCTCGTGCCGACGTTCCTAATGCTCGGCCTCTGGGGGCGGGGTGAGCAGAAGACTTACGCCACGTTTCAAATCACCCTTTACCTCACGCTCGGGGCGCTCGTCGCGCTCACCGGCCTCATCGCGCTCTACGTGATGTCCGGCGTGAACTCGCTGGACGTCCTTGTGCTCAAGGCGGCGCTCGCCGAAAAACCGCTGAGTGCCCAAGCCCAGACGCTGATCTTCCCGCTGCTGTTGCTGGGCTTTGGCACGCTCGTGGGCTTGTGGCCATTCCATTCGTGGGCCGCGCCCGGGTATGCGGCGGCGCCAACTTCGACCGCCATGATGCACGCTGGCGTGCTGAAAAAGGTCGGCCTCTACGCCCTCATTCGGGTGGCTTGGCCCTTCATGCCGGTCGGGGTGGCCGAGTGGATGCCGGCGCTGGCTCTGCTCTGCCTCGGCAACATTCTTTATTGTGGTTGGGTTGCCATGCGGCAACGGGACCTCGCGCTGTTGCTCGGCAATTCCAGCCTCGCGCACATGGGCTTCTGTTTTCTCGGGCTCGCCAGTGTGACGGTGTTGGGCATCACCGGTGTGGTTGTCATCATGGTCGCTCACGGGTTGCTGGCGGCGTTGAGCTTCGCGCTCAATGGTTATCTCTTCAATCGTTGCGGCACGACCGACATGGACAAACTCGGCGGACTCCTGCGCCAGATGCCGTTCATTGGCACCGCCATCATCATGGCGTTCATGGCCGGCTGCGGTCTGCCGGGGTTCGCCAACTTCCCTGGTGAACTCAGCGTCATGTTTGGGGCGTGGAAGGCGTTGCCTTGGTTCGTGGTTGCTGCTGCTTGGGGTGGCCTGATCATCGGTGGCGTCTACATGCTGCGTGCGATCCGGAGTGTCGTGCACGGCCCGGCGAAGGCTGAGTTCAACCATGTGAGCGACGCCAATTATTGGCGCCGGCTGCCGTTCTTGGTCCTGCTGGCCGCCCTGTTGTGGTTTGGCATCCAACCTGATTCCCTCGTCTCGCGCATCCAGCCGAGCGTTGTTGAAATCGTCAAGGCGGCCGCGCCCGCGCCTCCCGTTCCGGCGGCTCCCGCTGCCGTTGCCGCTGCCCACTAACCTTTTTCGCCCGATGAACTATTCGCTTCTGACCCTTGAAATCTTGGTGACCCTGTTGGGCCTTGGCGTGTTGCTTGCCGGCCTGTGGGTGCCCGCGGGTGCCCGCAAACTCATTGGTTACGGCGCCGCCACCCTTGTCGGCGTCATCCTGACTTACGCCATTGGCGGGGCGTCCCCGGCCGATGGCACCGCCTTTGGGGGCATGTTTGTCGTGGATGCCATGTCCAATTTCTTCAAGGGCTTCTTTCTGTTGGCGGCGGTCGTGGTGCTGCTGCTCTCGCTGGACTATGCCGACACGCTGGTGGGTTACGCCGAATACTGCGCGCTCACGTTGTTCGCGCTGGTGGGCATGTTGTTTGCCGCTTCGGCCAACGATTTCATCCTGCTCTTCGTCGCCTTGGAACTGATCACGATCACGTTCTACATCTTGGTCAGCTTTCAGCGCAACCGGATCGCCTCGATTGAGGCGGGCGTGAAATATCTGATTCTTGGTGCCGTGGCGTCGGGCTTCATGGTGTTCGGCACCGCGCTCATCTTTGGTTCGGCCAACACGACCAACTTCTTCGAAATTGCGGCCAAACAAGCGGAACTCACGAAGTCGCCGTTGTTCCTGACGGGGCTGTTGCTCACCATCGTTGGCCTCGGTTTCAAGATCGCTGCCTTCCCGTTCCAGATGTGGGCCCCGGACGTCTACCAAGGCGCGCCCTCGCCCACCGTGGCGTTCCTCGCGACGGGTTCGAAGGCCGCGGGCTTCGTGCTCCTGCTGCGCATCGCGTTTGGAGTGGTGCCAGACCTGACTGCGCAGTGGAGTCGACTGTTTCTCGGTTTCGGGATCGTGACGATCCTCTACGGCAGCCTGTGCGCGATCCCCCAGCGCAGCGTGAAACGCATCATGGGCTACAGCTCGATTGCCAATGCCGGTTACCTGCTGCTGGGGATCGCTGCCGCCAGTCTGAACGGTTCGGCCGCCGTGATGACCTACCTCGGTGGTTACATCTTTACCGTGCTGGCCGCCTTTGCGGCGATCAGCGTGGTGGTGGCGCACACCGACAGCGACGATATCAGCGCCTTCGCCGGACTCGGCCAGCGCTCCGCTTGGCTCGCCACGGCCCTGACCGTCGGCATGGTCAGTCTCGCGGGCATTCCCCCGCTCGCGGGCTTCTTTGCGAAGTTTTACCTGCTGCGGGCCGTGGCGGAACACGTCATGATCGACAAGGCGTTTCTCGTGGCGCTGCTGGTGGCGTGCGTCGGCGTGGTGATTTCGCTCTACTATTATTTCGGCATCCTGCGCGCCGCTTTCTTCCCGCGCCACGCGCCGGACCTTGCCCCCATCGCGGTCAGCAGCACCGCCAAACTGGCGATCATCCTCGCCGTTGCCGGCACCGTTTATCTCGGCATCGAACCTGAGCCGATGGTCAAAGTGGCTCAGCAGGCCGCGGCTGGTTTGAAGACTCTGCCGGAAGCACCGCAGACGGCGGCCAAGTAAGCGCGCTCGCGTCGGCGCCGCGCCGTTTTCCGGCGGCCTCCGGCCCTTAAAAGTTTGCCGCCAAGGGCCGATCCTTTCAGCGAACTGGCGCCAAGCTGAGTTCATACCCCGCTCCCGGCGGGCAAAGGTGGATAATTGCCCCCATCGGTGGTCCGTTCTAGGGATGATTTTGCGGTCAACGCCCGGGTTTTAACCCGGGCAAAGCGCGGGCTAGGTTGAAATACGATCAAGCTCAAGGCCGGATTCCTGCTTGCCGATCACGCACTTACCTACGACATGCGCAACCTGCTTGGTTCACCGTCCCGCGGGGCGATTGGGGCAATTTTAATGGTCTTGGCTGCACCGGTGCAGGCTCAGCAGCAACCGTCGGGCAAGGGACGGCAGTTTACCGTCGGCAGTTGGACTGCGATTGAGGAATTGCCGTTGGGGCGGATCCGCTCACGGTTGGGGCAGTTGCCGCCTGAAGCGCAGCGCCGGGCCTTGGGCTGGCTACGCAGTTTTCATTTTACGGATCACGATCTGGTCACGTTGGAGGCCGATGATTCCGGCGGTATTTACTTTGTGGATCCCGCGCCCGAGCGAGGCACCGCGGTCGCTGAAACGCCCGCTCCGACCCCGGCGGAAGCAGCGTTGGCTGTGACCCCCTTTCCCGCGAACCTCCATTTTCACAGCCGACCGGGCGCGCCGAACGTGCTTTACCTGAACTTTTCGGGCGAAACGGTGACGAATACCGAATGGAACAAAACGCTGGGGCGGTTGGAAATTCCGGCGCTGGCGTTCAGTCTCGATGTCGATCGCACGACTTTTTCCGCCGACGAACAGTTGGCGATCCGGCGTATCTGGTCCCGGGTGGCGGAGGACTACGCCCCTTTCAACTTGGATGTCACCACCGAGCGACCGCTGTCCTTCACCACGCGCACGGCCCACGCGGTCATTACCCGGAGTTCCGACGCCAACGGCCAAGTGAACCCTGCCTCCACTGCGGGTGGGGTGGCCTATGTCAATGTGTTTGGCACAACCAGCTATGCGAACTACCGCCCGGCTTGGGTCTACGACGATAATTTGGGGCAGAACGAAGCTAACATCGCCGAAGCGGCCGCCCACGAGATCGGCCACAATCTGGGCTTGAGTCACGATGGCTCGACCAACGGTAGCGTCTATTACGGCGGCCACGGCAGTGGCGAAACGTCGTGGGGACCGCTCATGGGCACCGGTTACAACCGCAACGTGAGCCAGTGGAGCAAGGGGGAGTATTACCAAGCCAACAACCCGCAAGACGATCTGGCGACGCTCGCGGGCAAGCTAACCTACCGCCTCGATGACCACGGGAGCACTGCGGGCACAGCCACCGCGCTGAACTTAACGGGCGGCACCAACGTGGTAGCCACCACCCCGGCAACGGATCCAGCCAATCTTTCGCCAGCCAACAAGGGGTTGCTGGAGCGAAACACCGATGTGGATGTCTTCTCGTTCGTCACGGGCAACGGGGCCGTGAGCCTGGCGGTCGATCCTTGGGTCGAGCCGTCCGGCACCACGCGCGGCGGCAATCTGGATGTGGAACTTCAACTTTACGACGAAGTGGGAACCCTGTTGCAAACTGTCCAGCCGGCCGAACGGACGGGCGCCCGGTTGAGCCTGCCGCTGGCTGCCGGTCGCTATTTCCTCCAAGTCCGCAACACCGGCGCCGGCAATCCGCTGAATGCGCCGCCCTCGGGTTACACCAGTTACGGCAGCGTCGGACAATATTTCATCAACGGATTTGTGACCGCCAACAACGGGGTGGTGGTGCCACCGGTCGCGGAGTTGCAAGTGGCGGATATCAATGCGCCCACCCAAGGAGCGCTGACTTTCACCGTGACGTATAGCGACGATGTGGCGGTCAAGGCCGCAACGCTGGACGACAACGACGTGCGGGTCACGGGGCCCCACGGCTTTAACCGCCTAGCACGCTTCGTGGCGGTGAACAGTCTGAGTGACGGGACGCCACGGGTGGCCACCTATGCCGTCGATCCGCCGACTGGGAGCCGTTGGTTGCCCGCGCATAACGGGATCTACGTGCTAGCCCTAGAATCCCAACAGGTCAGCGACGCGGTGGGGGCGTGGGCGCCTTCCGGGCCGTTAGGGCAGTTCACTGTGGCGGTTCCGGTGGCGTTTTATTTCGCAAATCTGGACACGGACCCGGGCTGGACGCTGGAATCCGAGTGGGAGTTTGGCGTTCCGGCTTACGGCGCCACTGGCCCGGCTGCCGGGTTCACGGGCACCCAACTCATCGGCTACAATCTCCGCGGCAATTACGCGAACCGCCTAGCTACCCAATACGCTACCTCCCCGCCGATCAACACCGCCGGCAGTGCCAATCTGACCCTGCGTTTTCGCCGCTGGCTGCGCGTGCAGAACAACGACACGGCCGTCATCGAGGTGTCGACCAACGGCACGGCTTGGACCCGCCTCTGGACGGCGCCGCGGAGGGTGGCGGATACCGCTTGGCAGGAGGTGCAATATCCGTTGCCGCCCGGTTTTGCCGGAAATTCGTCTATTCGCCTGCGCTGGGGCATGGGTTCAAACGCTTCCCAAAACGACTTGGGTTGGAACTTGGATGACGTCGTTCTGCTCGGCGAAGGCACGCTGGATGCCGTGCCGCCGGTGGCGGCCTTGAGCGTGGCCGACCTGACCGTCGGCGGGTCCCCCAGCCACGCGTGCAGTGTCACTTTGACCGACGCCACCGCAGTCCGGCTGAGTAGCCTTGATGCGGCCGACCTCGTGGTGACGGGGCCGAATGGCTTCCTAGGGACGGTCGAGTTCATCGGGGCAGATCTTCCCGCGGACGGCACGCCCATCACGGCCGCCTACTCCATTCCGGCACCCGGTGGCACTTGGGAGGCCGCGGACAATGGCGTCTATCAACTCGCCTTGGTGGAGGACGAAGTGACGGATGTTTTCAGCAACGCCGCGCCGCCTGCCCCGTTGGGCAGCTTCACGGTGGCGATTCCGCTCAGCCAACAGGCCCTAGTGGTCACGCCGGTCGCTTTCACGGTGTCCGAGGGCGGAGAGGCCACGTTTACCGTGCGCTTGGCCGAAGTGCCGGAGAATCCCGTCACCGTCACGACGCTCCGGGTGGGCGGTGCGGAGACCATTTTGGTGGTGAGCGGGGGCACCGTCGAGTTTACCGCGGCCAACTGGATGACGCCCCAGACGGTCACGTTGCGGGCGGAACTGGACGCCGATCAAGAACCGGGTAGCGCGGTGTTTGAATGCCGGGCGTCCGGCCTCCTGCCAGTCACGCTACTCGTGACCCAGCAGGAGGCGGAGCCGGGGCGGCTCGGAATCACGTTTCCCGAGGGGATCACGTTCAGCGGTCCGGTGGGCGGTCCGTTTGCACCGGGTCAGTTCACCTGCGGCCTGACTAATTCCGGCGGCAGCCGCCTCGACTGGCGCCTGACGCCGAAGGCTGACTGGCTGACGTTTTCCGCTATCGCCGGCACGTTGGACCCGCAGGCGGGCACCAACCTGACGTTCTCGCTCAACGGGGCGGCGAACACTCTCCCCGCGGGCACGTTTACCCAAATCCTAGGCTTTACCAACCTGACGTCGGGCCTCGGCGACACGACCCGACCCGTCAGTCTGACGATCAACCCACTCGCCACCGTTAACTTCTCCCTGAGCGTGAATGAACCCAGCTGGGGTTCGGCTACACCGGCCAGCGGCAGTTATCCCGTGGGCTCGGCGCTGGAACTGCGCGCCACGCCGGCCCCGTTTTTTTCCTTTCGCGAATGGCGGGGCGACGTGACGTCCACCGAAAATCCACTGGCCCTCTTGCTCAGTGCTGACCGCACGGTGGAAGCCGTATTCGCGGAACTATTCACCAACCTCCAGCCCACCCCGCTCTGGTGGCTCGCCGCGCACGGCGTTACCAACGACTTCGAATTTGCCGGGCAACAAACCGGCGCCAACGGCTTGCCCCGCTGGCAATCCTACGTGGCGGGCCTGAACCCCAATGAGCCTACGAGCCAGTTGCGCCTCGCCGGGCAATTGGCTCCGGATGGGACCGCCTTCGTGCTTCAGTGGAGCACCGTGAGCAATCGGGTTTACAGCCTCTGGACCGGGGCCCCGTCGTTGACCGACCTGACGCCGCTTCCCGGCGCGCAAGGGTTGCCGTGGACGACTAATACCTTTCTCCACACCGTGGAGCCGACCGCGCCAGCGCGATTTTACCAACTGCGCGTCGAACTGCCGTAAAGCCTGAGTGCTGAGTCAGGTCGTAGGCGGACGCTCCGCGCGAGTGCGGACTTTGGCCGAGGTAAACCCGGAAAATAGGGTGTGTCGGTCAAGGTTCTGCCAACGCAGTGGGCGCAAGCGTCGCGGAGCAAAGTGGGAAAGCTGCGCCCTGTCTGAGGGTGGCGCTTGAGCCCTTGGTTGAGCCGTTCGAGGAAGTTCGTGCGCTTTGTGGTGCTTGCGAGGGCAGCGGTAGAAGGCCCAGGACTCCTTGGCCAACCAGGTCATGAATTCGTTCACAGCTCGGGTCGTGGAGCGCATGGGGCTCCCAGTGCTTTTTGCCGAACGTTTCGCCCCCAGCCGCTAAGTTTGGGCGGGACTGGGGACCGTTGTGGACTTTGACTCGGTCGCCCCCGCTGCGGGACTTTCAGGCATGCGTCCCCGCTTGCTCCTACTTGGCCTGGTCCTTTCGTGTGCGTCCACCGCCGCCGCGGCGCCACCCCAATTGCCGGGCGTCGGTGCGGCGATGGCGGCGGCGATTGCCAAGCAGGCGATTGCCAAGCAGGAGATTGCGGGTGCCGTCACCGTCGTCGTGAATCGCGCTCAGGTTACGCATCGCGAAGCGACCGGTTGGGCGGATGTCGCGGCGAAGAAACCCATGCGCGCCGACACCGTATTTTGGATCGCCTCCATGACCAAACCCATCACCGGCGTCGCGATCCTCATGCTTCAGGACGAAGGCAAGCTGAACGTCGCCGATCCGGTCGCGAAGTATCTGCCCGAGTTCGCGCACCTGAAGACGCCTTCCGGCCAACCCGCCAACCTCACCCTCACGCAACTCCTCACGCACACTTCCGGTCTCGGCGAAGCCGGTGGCCCAGCTGCGGAGCAGGCGCAGACATTGGCTGACCTAGTCCCGCTTTGGCTAGCCGCGCCGATGAACTCCGAGCCCGGCGCCAAGTGGCGTTATTGCCAGAGCGGCATCAACGCCGCCGCGCGCATCGTCGAAGTGGTCAGTGGGTTGACCTTTGACGCCTTTCTGGAAAAGCGCCTCTTCCGGCCGCTCGGCATGAAGCATACGACCTTCTACCTGAGCGATGCCCAGGGCGCCCGGCGGGTCACCGCCTACGCGAAGAACAAGGACACCGGCCAACTCGAAGCGGTGCCGCCGCGGCCGGAGTTTGGTCCGCGTAACCGGCCGCCGCAGGGCAATGGCGGTCTCTATTCCACCGCCAACGACTACGCGCGCTTTTGCCAACTGCTGCTCAACGAGGGGGTTTTCAAAGGCCGGCGCTATCTGAGCGTCGACGCCATGAAGTTTCTCTCCACGCCGCAGACCCCCGCTGCGCTACCCACCGGCTTCTTCCAAAACGACCCCTACGGTCAGCGCGGTGCCAACTACGGTTGGGGTCTCGGCACCTGTGTCCTGAAGACGCCGCACGAAGGTGTGGCGGCGATGCTCTCGCCCGGGACCTACGGCCATGGCGGCGCGTGGGGCACCCAAGCGTGGATCGACCCGGTGAAAGGCGTCGCCTACGTGCTGATGGTGCAGCGCTCTAACTTCCCCAACAGCGACGCCAGCGACGTTCGCCGCGCCTTCCAACAGGCGGCGGCGGAGGCGCTGGAGCAGCGGTAGATTGGCCGCGAGGGGAAATGCCGCTCCCGTCGCCGGCCCGCTCGCCTGACGCCATGCCCAGCCGGGAAAAACTCGCCGGATTCACCGCGGGAAGTGCCGCCCACATCACCGGTGACGAAAAGGGCCAAGCCCAGAGCTGCCTGGACCGCTTGTTCCAGACCCGCGGCCAACCTGGGCAGAAACGACCAAGCCCCGGAAGTGGCGCTTCCGGGGCTTGGCGAAGAATCAAGGCAGCCTAGCAGCCTGCCCGGTGGGGGGTCAGCGGCCCTTGGGCAGCGCACTGCGACCGGCGTAAACCGCGTTCCGGCCGAGCAATTGCTCGATGCGCAGGAGTTGGTTGTATTTCGCCGTGCGGTCAGTGCGGCTGAGGGAGCCGGTCTTGATCTGGCCGCAGTTCGTGGCCACCGCGATGTCGGCGATGGTTGCGTCTTCGGTTTCGCCGGAGCGATGCGAAAGGACGGCGGTGTAGCTGTGGGTCTGCGCGAGGCGAACGGCGTCGAGGGTCTCGGTGAGGGAACCGATCTGGTTCACTTTCACGAGGATCGAGTTGGCGGTGCCGGTTTCGATGCCCTTCTTGAGGAATTTCACGTTGGTGACGAACAGATCGTCGCCGACGAGTTGG
>CAIJLV010000173.1 GCA_903821635.1 uncultured Verrucomicrobiota bacterium
CGCAAGATGTCGAAGTCGCTCGGCAACTCGCCCGACCCGCTCGACCTCATCGCCAAGTATGGCGCCGATGCGCTGCGCTTCGGCGTGATGCGCGCCGCGCCGCTCGGCCAGGACGTGCTCTTCGACGAACAGACCGTCGAGCTCGGCCGCAACTTCTGCAACAAGCTCTGGAACGCCTGCCGTTTCCGGCAGATGCAGAGCCTAGTGGCCCAGCCGCCCTCGGCTGGGGCAGTGCAACAGGCGCCCCCGCCTGTTGATTCTGCGGCGGGAACGGGCGAGGGCGCTCGTTCTACTAACACAGGCGAGGGTGCCTGTGCCACTAACGCTGCCGGCGACGACGTCTGCGGAGAGATCAATCCGTCGCTCCTCACCTCGGACGACAAGTGGATCCTGTTGCGCCTCGACCAAGCCATCCGCGAAGTCACCCAAGCGTTGGCCGACTACAAGTTCAGCGACGCCACGGCCACGCTCTACCGCTTCTTCTGGAGCGAGTATTGCGACTGGTATGTGGAGGCGTCGAAGGCGGCGTTCTACGGCAGCGACGAACAGCTCAAGACCAACAAGCTCGCCGTGATCGACTTCGTGCTCGGGCACCTGCTGCGACTGTTCCATCCGTTCCTGCCGTTCATCACCGAGGAACTGTGGCACGGCATGGGTTTCAGCGCCGACATGCCCGCGGACCAAGGCGGCAAAACCATCATGTTCGCCCCTTGGCCGAAGCCCTTTGACGCCGACGAGAAAACCTATTTCGGCCTCGACGAAACCGCGGACAAGACGGCCCAAGCCCAATACGACTTGGTGTCGCTCGGGCGCGGATTACGGCGGGAATTGAAGCTCGATCCGGCGAAGAAATTGAAATTCGTGCTGCGGCCCGCCGCGGAATTGCCAGTCGCCGAGGTCGAGGTGCTGAAGCTGCTGCTCAACGCCGAAAGGGTGGAAGTCGTGAGCGCGGGATGGATCCCGGAGAAGGGCACGCCGAGCGCGGGCAATTCCGTGGGTGAACTCTACCTGCCCACGGCCGGCCTCGTGGATTATGGCGCCGAACGCGTCCGCCTGACCAAGGAGCTCGAGAAGATCCGTTCGGAGATCGAAAAAGTGCAGGCCAAGTTGTCGAATCCAGCCTTTGCCGAAAAGGTGCCGGCCAAGGTGTTTGAAGAGCACCAGCAGCGGTTGGGCGATTGGCAACTGAAGGAGCAGCAGATTGTCGCTTCGCTGGAAAATCTGCCGGCGTAACCGGCGGCGGGCGAACCTGAGTCGTCCTTTGGCCCAACCCGGTGGCTTTTAGCCGCCGGGTTGGAAGTCTGCCCCGGACGTCCCGCCCCGGTGGGGAAGATGGATTTAGCCTTGGTTGGCCGGACCGGTGGGCGTGTCGGGTTCCAGACTCCAGCCGGGCAGGGTTTCCTGATCCCCCGCCGTCGGGGCGCGCCCGGCGCGAATCTGGCGTTCCGCCAAGATGCCGATCATCGCGGCGTTGTCGGTGCAGAGATTCTTGTCGGCCAGCCGCAGGCGGAGTCCGCGGTGGGCACAACGGGCGGCGAGTTCACGGCGGAGTCCCGAATTGCAACTCACGCCGCCACTGGCGGTGACGCAGCGGATGCCCAACTGCCGGGCGGCGCGCACCGTCTTCACGACCAGCACCTCCACGATGGCGGCTTGGACGCTGGCGCACAGGTCGCGCAAAGCCTTGGGGTCGTCGGCCAAGCCGGGCCGCTTTTCAAGGAAGTAGCGGACGCTGGTTTTCAGGCCGGAGAAGCTGAAATCGAAATGGGGCTCCGTCAGCAACGGGCGCGGGAAGTCGTAGGCCGTAGGCTTGCCCTCGGCGGCCAAACGATCCAGCACCGGACCGCCGGGGTAGGGGAGCCCGAGGAGTTTGGAAATCTTGTCGAAACACTCGCCGGCGGCGTCGTCGAGCGTGGCGCCGATGACGGCGTGGTCGAGTTCCGCCCGCACATGGACCAGCAGCGTGTGACCGCCGCTGACGATGAGGGAGAGGTTGGGCTCAAATTGTTCGAACTGGGCCACGGCCGGTTCGCCGCCGATCCAAGGTGAGTAGAGGTGCGCCTCGTGGTGATTTACCCCGTAAAGCGGCAATCCGAGGGCAAACGCCAAGGCTTGGGCCGAGGTGAAACCAGCCATCAGCGCCGCCGGCAAGCCCGGGCCGCGGGTGGCGGCGACGGCGGTGAGGTCGCGCACGGTGGCGCCGGCGCATTGCAACGCTTCGCGGGCCACGGGCAGGAGATTGCGGAGGTGTTCGCGGGTGGCGAGTTCGGGCACGACGCCGCCGTATTCGGCGTGCAGCCGGATTTGCGAAGTGACGACGTTGGCGAGCACCCGACCGTCGTGGATGACGGCGGCGCTGGTTTCGTCACAGGACGTTTCGAGGGCGAGGAGCACGCGATCAGTTCAGAGCCGGGGCCGGTTTTTCGCTCGGTTTCTCGCCCTTGCGTTTGCCGTAGAGGTTTTGGCCCTGAAGGAAGTCCACGGCCCGTTCCAACTGAGGGTCCCGGTGTTCTTTCGTGAGTTCACGCAGGCGGGAACGGCGTTCTTCAGGAAACGCCTTCAAAACGTCTTCGAGGGCGGCGGCGCCACCCGGTTGGCGGTTGAGTTGGATGGCGGCCTCTTCGTCTTCGCCGAGGGGCACGATGAGGTCGGGTTTGATGCCGTGCTCATGGATGACCTTGTGGCTGGGCGTGTAATACTTGGCGGTGGTGAGGCGCAGGGCCGAGCCGTCGGGCAGGGGGAGAATGCTTTGCACGGAGCCTTTGCCGAAGGTGGTTTCGCCGATGACCATGGCGCGTTTGAGGTCTTGCAGGGCGCCGGTGACGATTTCCGCGGCGCTGGCGCTGCCGCCGTTCACAAGGATCGCGAGCGGGAGTTGGAGTCGCTTTTTGGAGGAGCGGGAGGAACGCCGCTGGAGGTCGCCCGCCGGGATCCGGCCTTCGGTGGAGACGATGGGTTCGCCCGCCTTTACGAATTTTTCGCTGACGGAAACCGCTTGGTCGAGCAGGCCGCCGGGGTTGCCGCGCAGGTCGAGCACCAGTCCTTCAAGGCCTTGTTTTTCAAGTTTTTGGAGGGCTTCTTCGAGTTCGTCAGCCGTGGTTTCGGCAAACTGGGTCAGGCGGACGTAACCGATCTTGTTTTCGGGCAGGGCAAATTCGCGCTGATTGTGGGCGTCCTTGGCGGTGAAGAGTTTGATCTCAGCCCGGATCAGTTCGACGTCGCGCGGTTCGCCGGAGGGGCGCTGGAGGGTGATCGTAACCTTGGAACCGGAGTCGCCGCGGAGTTTGCTGACGGCGTCGTTCATGGTGAACCGCTCGGTGGAGACGCCGTCGATCTTGAGGATTTGGTCGCCGGCGAGAATGCCCGCCTGGAAGGCTGGGGTGTCTTCCATCGGGGCGACGACGGTCAACCCGCCATCGCGCACGCCGACTTGGAGTCCCACGCCGCTGAAGCTGCCCTGGGTGTCTTCCTTGAGTTCGTTGTATTTGACCGGAGCCATGAACTCGCTGTGCGGGTCCAAGGAATCGAGCATGCCCTTGAGGGCGGCGGAGATCAGGTTGCTGTAGGTGACCTTGTCGCCTTCCACGTAGTCGCGCCGGACGCGTTCGAGCACGCGGGAAAAGAGTTCCAACTGCTGGTAGGGATCATCCTTCGCTTCGGCGGCGGTGGCCCGGTAAATTTGGGCACCGGTAAAGACGTAGGCACTCAGCAGGGAGACCAATCCGACGTAAAACAGCTTCTTTTTCATGCCATGCCGCGGGCGTGCAGCGCGGAACGCTAGGCGGGGAAGCCGGTGGCGGCAATGGCGACGGCGCCGTAATCGCCACGCCAAGGGGCGGGGCGGCGGAAAACCGCATTCGTTTTTCCCTCCGCTTGCCGGCCGTGTTATTGTTTCCCCGTGGACGCGCCTGGAACTACCAGTGGTTGCCCGCTTACCGAAGTCCGGCTTCGGGCGCTGCTCACGTTATTGGGCGACGACGATCCGGTGGTCGCCCAACTGGCGCGAAAAAACCTCACTGAAGCCGGCGACGAGGGCATTCATTTCCTGCGGCGGCACCAAGTTCATCCCGATCCGGCGGTGCGGCGACGCGTCCGGGAGATGTTGAACGACTTCGACGCCAGTCGGTTCGACGCGCAATTTTCGACCTACCTGCTGACGCACGGGGAGCACTTCGACCTCGAAGACGCCGTGTGGCTGTTTACGCTCACGACCCATCCGGATACCAACGTGCAGGCGTTTCGCGCTCAATTGGACGACTGGGCGGGTGACATCCATGAGCGGCTCAAGTTGGCGGCCTCCGGCGAAACCGCGTTGCAGGCCATCAACCACGTGATGTTCGGCCAACTGGGTTTCAAGGGAAACGAAGACGATTACTACAATCCGGCCAACAGTTACCTCAACCACGTGATGGACCGGCGCTTGGGCATTCCGATCTCGCTCAGCCTGCTCTACATGTTTCTGGCGCGGCGAGCGGGCTTGCCCGTCGTCGGCATCGGCATGCCGGGACACTTCCTGTCACGCTACCAGACGCCCACGGACGAATACTACATCGACGCTTTTCACGGCGGGCAGTTGCTCAGTCGGATCGAGTGTAAGAAGCGCTTGGTGAATCTGGCGGTGGAATACGACGAGCGTCACCTCGCGCCGATCCCTCCCCGGCGGATCCTGCAACGCTTGGTCGCCAACCTGCACCTAATCCACAAGGAGCAGCGTCACCGCCGGGAGGCCGAACGGTTGGAGCGGTATCTGGTGATTTTGGCCCGATGAAGCGCCGCCGCCCACACCTTGACTTGGGGAGTGTGGGTGCGGACCTTGAACCCGCTTTCGTATGCAATGCCAAGTCTGCAAAAAGTCCCCAGCCACGGTCCATCTGACCCAGATCATCGAGAATCAGGTCAAAAAGGTGGATCTGTGCGAAGTCTGCGCGAAGGAGAAGGGGGTCAACGACCCCACTGGCTTCTCCTTGGCCGACCTGCTCCTCGGTTTGGGAGCCTCGCAAAAAATGGAGGAGGCCACCACTGCGACCGGCGCAGAAGTCGTTTGCCGCAACTGCGGTTTTACCCAAGCGGACTTCAAAAAGACCGGCCGACTGGGCTGCTCTGAATGTTACAACGTGTTTGCCGACGGCTTGGACGCCTTGCTCAAGGGCATGCATAAGGGCACTCAGCACAAGGGTAAGGTGCCGCCCGCGGTTCGCCGCGTGATCAGCCAAGAGGCCAAACTGGCCAAGCTGGAAGCCGCGCTGAAGGCCGCCGTAGCAAAGGAGGATTTTGAATCCGCCGCGACCCTGCGGGATGAGATCAAGCAGGCGAAAAAAGCCCAGCAGGAGGCGTAACGCGTTCCCGACCTCGAATACCGTGAAGGTTCAAGCTGCTCTGACTTCGCCCGGTGAGGCCTGGAACCGTTCCGGCTCAAGCCGGAAGCCTGACTTTCAGTTCCCGCCCCGCCGGCTTGGTTTCACCCTCGTCGAACTTCTCACCACACTCACCATCGTGGCCCTCCTCGCGGCATTGACCGTTCCGGCAATTCAAGGCGTCCAGTCCAAGACGCGGGCGACGCAGTGTGCCGGGAACGTCCGGCAGTTGGGGGTGGCCCTGAATTCGTTTGTGAGCGAAAGCCACGAGTTTCCACTCTTCTTGAACCCTGGATACCGCACGGGAGTGCTTCCGGAACATCGGACGGTCTGGTGGGCGTCACTTTATCCGGCGGCCCCCGCGGACACGTTTTTTGAGACCGGGGTCTGGGATTGCCCGTCGGCCCGCAAACCGGAGAGCTGGGCCGACAACGACATCTACACCGATTACGGCTATAACGCCTACGGGATGGGCACGTTTGCCCAAGGCGATGACCTTGGGATGGGTAGTTCCTCCGCCAATCGGAAGCCCGTCAAGGAAGGGGATGTCACAGCCCCAGCGGACACGTATGCCTTGGGTGACGGATTGCTGGGTTCGCCCGCGGCAATCGAGGACGGCAACAGCCTGCTTTGGCGCAACAAGGGCGCCAAAGATCACTTTGGAAGCACGGAACGCGCCCGGCGTCGTCATGGCGCCAAAGCCAACGTAGCCTTCGCCGAAGGCCATGTGGAGGCCGTTCCGCTGACGACCCTTTTCGTGGAAGAATCCGACGCGGCGTTGAGCCGTTGGAACCGCGACCATCAACCCCATCGCGAACGCCTGAACCGCTGAACTTTCCCACCATGAATGTCCAAGATTTTCTAATTTCGCCCGGTGAGGCCTGCAAACGCTCCGGTCCCCACGACAAGATCGTCCTGTCGTCCCGCGTGCGGCTGGCGCGTAACCTCAAAGGGGTTCCCTTCCCCGGGCACGCCAAGAAAGCTGACCGGGTGAAGTCGTTGGAAACGCTGCTGCCGGCCGTTTCCGGCTTGCCGCAGTTTGCCCCCAAACCTTTTGCGGAGGCGCTCGAAAAGCTCAGCGCGCAAGACAAGCAGATCCTGGTGGAACGCCACCTCATCAGCCGGGAGCATGCCGCGAAGGGGGCTGGTAGCGGTTTGGTGCTGAACGCCGAGGAGAGCTTCTGCGTGATGGTCAACGAGGAGGACCACCTGCGCATGCAGGCGTTGCGTCCCGGCCTGCAACTCAAGCAGGCCTGGCTCGCGCTGGACACGCTCGACACGGCGTTGCAGGAGCGCGTGGAATTCGCCTTTAACGAGCAATACGGTTTTCTCACCGCCTGCCCGACCAACCTCGGCACCGGCATTCGCGTGAGCGCCATGCTGCATTTGCCGGGGCTTGTGCTCGCCGAGCAGATCAACCAGATCATTCAGGCCGTAAACAAGTTGGGGCTCGCCGTTCGCGGCCTTTACGGCGAAGGCACGGAGGCGCTCGGAAACATCTTCCAAGTGTCCAACCAACAGACGCTGGGTGAATCCGAGAGCGAAATCGTGGAGCGGCTCAACAAGGTGCTGCTCCAGATCATTGAGCACGAGGAAAACGCCCGCCTCTCGCAGATCGAAAAGAAGCCCAAGGTGTTACTGAATCACGTCGGCCGCGCCTACGGCATCCTCGCTCACGCTCACAGTATTTCGTCCAAAGAGACGATGAATCTCCTGAGTTTGCTCCGGCTCGGCGTGGATCTGAACGTCTTTGGCGACCTGCCGCGCGCCTTGGTCGATGAATTGTTCCTGCTCAGCCAACCGGCCCACCTGCAACTGCGGGTCGCGGACAAGCTCGACGCCGAACAGCGCGATGCACTCCGCGCCGACATGCTGCGGGAACGCTTACGCTCCATCCAGCCACCGGACGGTAGTCGGCTGGGAACCAAGGCCGAATAACGGCACCTGAACGCCGGGGGCGGTGTGAAGCTGGCCTCAAGGGGGGCTGAATGAGTTCACTTCGGACGCGGTAGGGGGTTGTTTCCCTCAAAAAAGCCGCTGGTGAAGCGAGCGGGCGCGATTCCCATGTCACCCAAGGTTGCCTCGCGGGCGGGCGTCGCCTATTCCTTCCCGACTTATGGCCGCTGCCGCTGCTGATACGCGCATTCCAGTCACTGTCCTCACCGGGTTTCTCGGCGCAGGCAAGACGA
>CAIJLV010000174.1 GCA_903821635.1 uncultured Verrucomicrobiota bacterium
ATCTGTAGAAAAAATATTCCGCAAACAATACCTTGGCGTATCTCAGGAGCATGGCCTGATGGAAGGCCGGCCCGTAATTCGCGAAGCCAATCTGGAACAGTTCAAGTCGAAGCCGGACTTCGCCAAGAACATGGATCTCGACGCGCATCTGCCGCATTTCGTGCCGCCTGAAGATCCCCAAAAACCCAACGGGCCACGGAAGGGTATCTATCAGCATCCCTACAAAGCCAACCCGTTCACGAAGTCTGAGATCCATCAGTGGGGAATGACTGTGGATCTCGCGAGTTGCACTGGTTGCTCCGCGTGTGTGATCGCCTGCCAAGCGGAAAACAATATTCCCATCGTGGGCAAGGCTCAGGTGATGCGCGGCCGCGAGATGCACTGGATGCGCATCGACCGCTATTACAGTCACGAGCCGTCACTGGAAATCACCACTGAGTCTGCCGCGGAGGAGCCTCAAATGGCGGTTCAACCCATGCTCTGTCAGCACTGCGAGAGCGCGCCGTGCGAGAGTGTTTGCCCTGCCAACGCGACGGTTCACGACGAAGAAGGGTTAAACGTGATGGCCTACAATCGGTGCATTGGCACCCGCTATTGCGCGAACAATTGCCCGTATAAAGTCCGGCGCTTCAACTTCTTCGACTACAACAAGCGCGAGATCGGTTACGGCAGTGGCAAAGGGAATCTGTTCTTCAACGTTGAAGATCCCCTTTATCATGGTCCGCTCGGCAAGAATAAGAATACGGAGCCCGAGTGGGAGATCGTCAAGCTGGTCAAAAATCCGGATGTGACGGTTCGCATGCGGGGTGTGATGGAGAAGTGCACCTTCTGTGTGCAGCGCATTGAACAGGCCAAGATCGCGCAGAAAAATCAGGCCAAAGGCAGTGCTGATGTCCGGGTGCCAGACGGCACGATCAAAACCGCCTGTCAGCAGGCCTGCCCCGCTGAGGCGATCGTGTTCGGCAACCTGCTGGACCCTGAAAGCGCGGTTAGCAAGCTCAAGCAAGATCCTCGGGACTACACGGTCTTGGGCTTTCTCGATAATCGGCCGCGCGTGACTTACCTAGCCCGTATCCGCAACCCGAACCCGGCGATGCCTGATTCCAAGAATACGCCTGACACGCTCCGCGACTATGAGCGCTTCCGCCATGAAAACCCATTTGAAGAGCATGGCAAAGGTGATGGCCATGGAGATAAACACGCCGCATTGCCGGTCGTTCAGAAAGGAGCTGCCTAATGGCTAAAGCCGCTACCATACCGGCTGGATCCGCCACCAAGGCGGGCCAGCACGAGCACCACGCGCCCCCTGTTCACCTGAAGGCCGCGGAACCACCTAAGGAATTGGAACGTGAGTCGTTAGTGCTCAACAACCGTTCGCTCGGGTGGATCACCGAAGCCATTGCAGGCGTCTGCGAAAAGCCGATGCCCAAATGGTGGTGGCCGGCATTCATTGTTAGCGCCGGCACGATGGGAATGATGTTTTCGCTCATCGCATACTTGATCGCTACGGGTGTGGGTGTTTGGGGATTGAACCAGCCCGCTGACTGGGCGTGGGACATCACGAACTTCGTATTTTGGATCGGTATAGGTCACGCGGGCACTCTTATTTCGGCGGTGCTGTGCCTGTTGCGGCAGAAGTGGCGGACATCAATCAACCGGGCTGCTGAAGCAATGACGATTTTTGCCGTCGCTTGCGCCGGAATTTTCCCCGTGGTGCACACGGGGCGTGTCTGGTTCGCCCTATTCCCGGGCTATCTTATCCCATTCCCGAATTCCAATGGAATCTGGCCTCAGTTCCGCTCTCCGTTGCTGTGGGACGTCTTCGCAGTCTCCACTTACGGAACCGTTTCTCTGCTTTTCTGGTATACGGGTTTGATTCCGGATCTGGCGACGTTGCGGGATCGGGCGACGCACAAGGTTCGGCGTTTCTTCTACGCGCTGTTCTCACTGGGATGGACTGGATCCAACCGGCATTGGAGCAACTACGAAAAAGCATATCTTATCTTAGCCGGATTGAGCACGCCGTTGGTTCTATCCGTGCACTCCATCGTTTCATTCGACTTCGCAGTGTCACAGGTGCCCGGTTGGCACACGACAATCTTCCCGCCTTATTTTGTGGCCGGGGCGATCTTCTCCGGCTTCGGCATGGTGTTAACGTTGCTAATTCCATTGCGGGCGCTGTTTAACCTGCAAGACATCATCACAACCCGCCATGTGGAGTTGATGTGCAAGGTGCTTTTGGCCACCGGTTCCATCGTGGGTTATGCCTACGGGATGGAGTTTTTCATCGCTTGGTATGGCGGTAGCCCCTACGAACTCTACGCGTTCAAAAACCGAGCGTTTGGACCGTATTGGTGGGCGTATTGGAGCATGATTTCGTGCAACGTCATCAGCCCGCACTTCTTCTGGTTTAAGAAACTGCGCACCAACTTCGTGTTCGTTTGGATTATTTCGATCTTTGTTAATATCGGGATGTGGTTTGAGCGTTTCGTAATCATTGTCACCTCGTTACATCGTGATTATTTGCCGTCAAGTTGGGGATATTTCACCCCCACTTGGGTAGATGTCTTCACCTTTGTTGGCAGTTTCGGGCTGTTCATGACGTTGTTCCTATTGTTTATCCGGTTCCTACCCGCGCTGGCGATCAGCGAGGTCAAGGCCGTAACCCCTCAAGCCGATCCACACCACCCACTCGGCGGGGCAAGGGAGCATCACCACTAAGATAAGGAGCCAACCGCAATGAGCGACCCCAAATCATTAGGCCTCTTGGCCCAGTTCGAGACTCCCGCCGACATCATGCACGCCGCGATGGCGGTGCGGGATGCCGGTTTTAGTAAGTGGGATGTTTTCACTCCCTTTCCGATCCATGGAATGGACGACGCCATGGCGTTACCTAGTTCAAAGGTGGGTTTCTTCACCTTCGTTGGCGGTGTAACCGGCTTTTTCAGTGGCATGGGCATGATCTGGTTCATGAACAAGTTTGACTACCCGCTGGTTGTGGGCGGAAAGCCCTTGTTTACGCCGCTGTTCGCATTTCCGGTTAGTTATGAACTCACGATTCTGTTGAGCGCTTTCGGGACGCTATTCGGGTTGGCGTTGTTGAACCGCCTACCCAAGCTCAATAATCCACTTTTCAGTTCGGAGCGCTTCAAACGTGCCACCAACGACAAGTTCTTTGTCTATGTGGAAACCGCAGACCCGAAATTTTCAGCGGTAGAAACCCGAGCACTGCTCGCAACGCTCGGCGCATCAGCGGTCGAGGAAATCCACGATACGGAGGCCTAAGCCATGTTTGAGAAAATTGCCCTTTTCTTCCTCTCATTCCTAGGCAGTCGATTCAAGGTGACCTTGGGGCTCTTGGGCTTGGCTGCTGTGAGTGTGCTTGTAGTCGCTGGTTTTCGAGACTCTTCGACGACTAGGCCGCCAATTGAGCTGTTCCCGGACATGGATCGGCAACCTAAACTACGTCCCCAAACCGTTAGTCAATTCGCGGCATTTGGCGATGGCCGGACCTCCCGCGGTGTGCCTTCCGGAACGGTCGCCCAGCGCAATGGCTTCAGTGAGAATGTGTATTGGGAAGACAATGCTTTCAACACCGGTAAGGAAAACGGCGCATTCGTTGAAGCTAATCCGGCTTTGGTGACCTTCAAATTGATCAATCAGGGACACGAGCGCTTCACGATTTACTGCCAGCCTTGTCATGGTGCTCAGGGGGATTCCAATGGCGGTATCACCAAGAAGCTCGGCATGGCTACCGTCGCTAATTTGATGGATCCCCGCATTATCAAGCTTCCCGACGGCGAAATCTTCAACACCATCACGCACGGCAAAACCACAATGATGGGATATGCCGCGCAAATTCCCCCGAGTGACCGATGGGCGATTGTTGCCTACGTCCGTGCTCTCCAACTCAGCCGCCTCGGTTTCGAGGCCGACGTGCCAGCTCCCGAGTTGGCCAAGCTTAAGAAGTAAGCCGCTTATGAAACTTCCCCATTTTCTTAAATGCTTCGTGGCCGCCTTATTGTGCGTGGGTGTATTCACCTTCGCCTCGGCGCCAACCCTAGCGGCTGACACTGCTGGGGCTCCCCAAGCGGGAGCCCACGAGGCAGCGAAGGTTGAGGCCCATGACGCACACGAAGGCCATGGTCACGCAGCCGGCCCAGTCGTAACCGTCCTCTCGCAGTTTGGTTACAGTTACCTGACGGCGTTCATGTTCGTGTTGAGTATTTTGGTGGCCTCGATGTTTTTCATCCTGATTCACCATCTGTTTGACGCCGGATGGAGTGTGCCGGTGATGCGTATTGCCGAGAATATGGCGTGCCTCATCTTCCCGTGGGGCTTAGTCGCTCTGATACCGATACTAGCGCTTTCGACACTGGGTTATATCCATCCTTGGATGAACATTGATCCAGCAACGGATGCTGCGTTGAACGTGAAGAAAATCTTGTTCAACAAAGGTAGTTTCAACGTCGGCTTGGTCCTCATCTTCCTGTTTTGGGGGTGGATGGCTCACAGTTTTCGTCGGTTCTCGGTCGCTCAGGATAAGGACGGTGCGGCAGTTTGGACCCGCAAGGCGCGGTTTCTTGCCGGCTGGGGAGTTTATGCCTTTGCAGTGACTGTAACCGTAGTTGTGTTCTTGCTAATGAAATCGCTGCAACACCAGTTCTTCAGCACGATGTATGGTGTTTACTATTTTGCAGGGAGCATGTGGGTCACGTTTGCGACCTTCTATGGCATCTTGCGTTGGCGCATGAACTTTGAGTTGAAGCCAGTGGTGAGCAAAGTGACTGTCCATGCATTGGGTCTACTCTTCTTCGCGTTTACTGTCTTCTACGCCTACATTCATTTTTCCCAATATTTCCTCATCTGGAACGCGGCCATGCCGGAGGAGACGTTCTGGTATGTCCTGCGTGAACAAGGTTCTTGGTGGGGAGTGGGAATGTTAATTCTCTTCGGTCATTTTTTCCTGCCGTTCCTGCTCCTGCTGCGCATTGATGCCAAGATGAGTCTCGCAGTGATGGGGCCGATGATCGTGTGGGCTTGGCTAATGCACTATCTCGACGTGACCTTCAACGTCATGCCGGTGCTTTATCCGGATGGTTTGCACATTACACTTTGGGATCCGCTCTGCTGGGGCGGACTTTCGGCAGCGTTTGGATTCCTGTGGTGGAAATCATACCATTCGCTTCCCGCGTGGCCGCAAAAGCATCCCCGGTTGAAAGAAGCGACCACCCATCACGAAGTTCCCCGGTCGGCCGAGGCTGGCGCCCATCATTAAAGGACCCTGACTATGAGTGATTGTTGTTCCGAAAAATCTACCAAGTCCGTGGTGGGGTTAATCTCTGGGATTGGCACGCTGTTGGTTTTTGGCGCTCTTGCTTGGTATCTAGTTCGCACCGAAAAAATCGACCCATTAGCTGCTCAACGCGCCGAATACCGGCTCAAGACTTGGACCGAGCTCAAACAGTCCAACGCCGAGACTTTAAACAACTACGGGGTTATCAAGGCCGAGAACGGGGTTTACCGCTTACCTGTCGCCAAGGCAGTCGAAGTCATGGCCGCTGAGTGGAAAGACGGCAATGTGGCCGGTCGGGCCAAGCTCCTCGAGCGGCTCGAAAAATCCACCAAGACTCCGACTTACGAGTGATTGCGCGATGAGCGTCCCTGCAAATCCACCCGCTTCCTTGGAAGCCCATGAGCAGACCTGCCGTTTGCCAGTCCTTTACCTGCTTGGAAGCGGGTTGATCTGGTTGCTGGTCGGTTTGGCGTTTTCGGCGTTGGCTTCCCTTAAATTGCATGCTCCGGAATGTCTACCGTTCGCGTGGGCGAGCCTTGGGCGGCTGCAGGCAGTCGCTAGTAATATCCTTCTATTAGGGGCTGCTTCACAAACTGGACTGGGCGTAGCTCTCTGGTTGCTTGTTCACCTCGGCAAAACGGAATTGGTCAGTTGGGGAAGTGCGATCATTGGCACGGTGGTCTGGAATCTGGCTTTGACCGCGGGCATTCCGGCGCTGTTGTTGGGTGGCTCCACAGGTATTCCTGGACTCGAACTGCCGCCTAGCTTGGGTGTCCTCGTGCTCCTCGGTTATCTTTTGGTCGCCGGCAATGGAGTCGCCGCGATTATGGGGTGCCGTCGTGGCGGTTATGCCCCCGCTCAGTGGTTCATTCTCGGAGCCTTACTTTGGTTCGCTTGGCTCTACACCACCGCGTTGGTGACCGCGGTATATTTTCCCAGCCGTGGAATCTTCGCAGCCATCTCGGCCGGTTGGTTTAACCAAGGGGTCCTGTGGCTATGGCTAACCCCCTTGGCCTTGGCCTCACTCTATCATTTCATTCCAGAACTCACCGGTAAGCCAGTGCGTTCACCAGAGTTGGCACCGGTCGCCTTTTGGTCCTTGGCGCTGTTTGGCGGTTGGACGGCGACTGTGGGTCTGGTGGGCGGCCCGATTCCCGCTTGGCTGGTGTCCGTGGGGGTGGTTGCGGGTGTGTTGCTTTTGATTCCCGTATTGCTGGCGAGCGTCAATCTGTATGTCGGCGCGGTGGGTAGTTCTCCGGCGGTCCGGTTCGCCAAACTCGCTGTGGGGTCATTTACTTTGGGTGGGATCGTGTCCGCGGTGACGTCCCTGCGTTGTGCGAATGCAGTTTTGCACTTCACCCAGTTTGAAGTCGCCGTGCGCGAACTTCTGCAATTAGGATTCGTTTCTGCGGCGCTATTCGCCGGCATTTATGCGCTCGTGCCTCGGTTAACAGGGCGTAAGTTACCTCATTGTGGATTGGTTAAAGCCCATTGGGCGCTCACGGTGCTCGGTTTGCTGATCGGAGTAGGTGCCTACGCGATTGGAGGCTGGAAACAAGGCTGGGGCTTGGCTGACGCCAAGGTGGATTTACTCTCAGTCAACGCAGTGCTGAAGCCTTGGCTCCGTCTGCATACTGTGGGTCTGGCGGTATTTCTGCTCGGCCAACTCACCTTCACCGCCAATGTCGTCCTGCTGCTGGTGGGCTTTGCTCTGCCGGTCGGTCGCACGCTGGTGACAGAAGTCGTTACCGGGACCGCTCCCGCCACCGCAGCCAAATGATGCCATGAACTACGGCCCCCTTCTTTTCTTCGGAGTTTTGGCGACTTTGGCGGCATCTTGGCTTGGCTTGGTAGCCGTGCCGCGCCACCAGTTGGCGCCGCTGGACGCTGACCTCAGCACGAACTCGGCGAACAGTGTGGTGACTTATCCACCCGCCCGCAGTGGTCAAGCGGTTCAAGGCCACGCCATCTACGTCGCTCACGGCTGTGTTGCGTGCCATACCCAGCAAGTGCGCGCCGCCAAGGACGGCAGCGACTTGGCCCGGGGTTGGGGGCGACGCCGGACTGTCGCGCGCGACTATCTTCGAGATAGTCCAGCGCAGTTAGGGGCCAGTCGGCTCGGTCCCGATCTCGCCAATTACGGCGAACGATTGGGCACCAACGCCTTTAATCTGGTCCGGCTTTACAATCCCCGGATGGCAGTGACTAACTCAATTTGCGAAGGCGTTCCGTTTCTCTTTGAACAGCGCCCGGTTGGGCTTACTGGACCCTCCCCGGAGGCGTTGATTTTGCCGCCTGACGGGGGTGTTGAAATTATCCCGTCCGCCGCGGCCCGACAGTTGGCGGCTTATCTAACCAGTTTGAGCTCTGGAGGCGAACTACCCGAGGCTCCGCTTCCGGCCAAGGAGGAGGGCAATCGATGAATTTGAAATTTCGCTCGCGAGCCGGTTTTGGCCTGCTCAATACGTTGCTGCTCGTCGGTGGCGCTGCGCTACTGGCTTGGGGTGGGCTCTATGTAGGCAAATACAGTGGCCGCTTCGACCCTCAGGAATTCAGTGAACTGCCCTATGGACCACCGGCGAAATTGGTAGCCGTCGCGGCCGATCCGAATGCGGCTGTAATCACGGCGGGCTTGGCGGTTTACAATCGTCCCACTTGCGCTGCGTGTCATCAGGCCGACGGCTTGGGCAATTTGAGCCTCTCGATTCCCCCTTTGGCGGGCTCCGATTGGGTGTTGGCCGATGGCCCAAACCGTTTAATCCGGGTCGTGCTTCATGGCCTCAAAGGGCCAATCAAGTTGAACGGGCAGGACTTTAACACGAGTGGCGTGGGGGCGATGAACCCGTGGGGGCAGAGCCCGGATAATCCAGCCGGATTAACGGCCAAAGAAATTGCCGAAGTGCTCAGCTACATCCGGAATGCGTGGGGCAACAAGGCGAGCATCATCACCGAAGATCAAGTGAAAGCAGTGATCGACGCGGAGAAGGGGCGGGATGCTTCCGAGGCTTGGACCGCCGAAGAGTTGGACAAGATTCCGGTCTCTGGCGGGGGGGCACCTTCACCCGTTGCGCTTACGGTCGACCAACTGAAAGAGGCCTTAAAGAAGCTTCCCGCCAGCGACCTCAAATCGTTGCTCGACGCGGTGCAGGCGAACTGAGGTTCTTTGGTGGACCGCTTGGTTCTCGAAGACTTTGCCGTTGGCGGCCTAATTTTTCCTTCAGCCGGGGATTTCAACCACGGTTTCTCTCCGTATCCGGCACTTGCCGTCGGGGCGGGCAATTTGCAGCCTTCAACCACGCATGAGTTCGCTTGCTCAGTTCCTTGTCGCTCCTCAATTGGTTCCCGCCCTTGATCCTGGGTTTCGGCCGGCGGCGCTGGCCTGTCGGGCCTTTGCCAACGCTGCGACCGTGCCGGTTACGCTCGCTTTGGAGCAGGCGGATGGATCGGTTTTCCATCATCAACTCAACATCCTCCCGGACAGTCATTCGGCGGCGCTTGAGGTGAACGCGTTTTTCGTTGAGCGACTCGCCAAGTTTTTGCTTTGGGCCTATGGCGGTTGGCGTCTGCATGTTGCGGGGCCAGAAGCGCTTGCCGACGCATTGCGTCGCCACTACGCGAAGGATCCGGCCGGGAGGTTTGACTCGGAAATCATCGGACAACGGATTTATGACCACCCGATCGAGGTTGTGACAGTGAAGTCGCCCACTGAACTGCCTGCTCCGAAGGCCAACACGGCCCCGTTGGGGCGTCATTGGCAGGGTTGCCGCATCGGTTTCGACCTTGGTGGCTCGGACCGCAAGGTGGCGGCAGTGATTGATGGCAAGTGTGTCTTCAGCGAAGAAACGGTCTGGGACCCTTACTTTCAACCGGATGTGAATTACCACCTTGATGGAGTGAGGGATTCACTGCGCAAGGCTGCCGCCCACCTGCCCCGGGTGGACGGCATCGGTGGGAGCGCCGCAGGGGTATACGTGAACAATCGGGTGAAGGTCGCCTCGCTGTTTCGCGGCTTGCCGCCGGAGCAGTTTGAAGCGCGGGCCAAAAACTTGTTCCTCGAACTTCAGCGAGAATGGGGTGGCATTCCCTTCGAAGTCGTAAACGACGGCGAGGTGACGGCGCTCGCGGCCTCAATGTCGCTCGGGGTCAACTCTGTGTTGGGGTTGGCGATGGGCACCAGCACTGCCGCCGGATTCGTGAACGCAGAGGGCAACATCACCTCGTGGCTCAATGAACTCGCCTTCACGCCGTTCGATTACAGTCCCACGGCGCCGCGGGAAGAGTGGTCTGGCGATGTGGGGGTCGGCGCCTCGTATTTTTCACAGCAAGCGGTTGGCCGCCTCATGGCACCCGCGGGCATCGAGGTGGATTCCACCTTGCCGCTCCCGGAAAAGCTCAAGTTGGTGCAGTCGCTGATGCAAGCGGGTGACCCACGCGCGGCGCGTATTTACGACTCGTTGGGCATCTTCCTAGGCTACGGGTTGGCGCACGCGGCGAGTTTTTACCAATTTGAACAGGTGCTGGTGCTGGGGCGCGTGACGACGGGCGTCGGGGGGGATCGGCTCTTGGAAGGGGCTCGCAAGGTGCTGGAGCTTGAATTTCCGGAGCTTTCGGCGCGGATACGGTTCCAAGTGCCGGATGAAAAGGAGAAGCGGCACGGACAAGCGATTGCGGCGGCGAGTCTGCCCGTCGTGGGGTGAGGTAGGGCTCGTGCGGTAACAAAAAGGGCGGCCTAAGGGCCGCCCTGAGGAGAAAAAATTCAGTGGCTGGACTCAGTTGTATTGGCCGAGTTGGCGGATCCAGATGTTGCGAAAGCGCGTCGGATTGCCGTGGTCTTGCAGACTGATCCCGCCCTTGCCGGAGTAAGCCTTGTAAGGGTCGGTGGCGCGGTGATTGGTCGGGCCGTTGAGTTCCTTGCGGTTGTGTAGCAACACCCCGTTGAGGATGACCGTGGCGTAAGCGGGCTTCGTCAGTTTGCCCTCGGCATCGAATTGGGGCGCTTCAAACACGATGTCGTAGCTGTTCCATTCACCGGGACCCTTGATGGCGTTTGCGAGGGGTGGCCACTGGCCATAAAGGGCGCCGGCCTGACCGTCGGCGTAGGTCTTGTTATTGTGACTGTCGAGCACTTGGATCTCGAACTGACCGTGGAAGAAGACGCCGGAATTGCCCCGGCCTTGGCTTTCGCCTTCTGGCTTGGTTGGGGTGGCAAATTCGAGGTGCAATTGGGCGTCGCCCCATTGGTCTTTGGTGTGGATGCCGCCGGATTTGCCCACGACTTCCATGTAGCCATGCTCGATTTTCCATTTCGGGCTGCCGCCGCCGTCGCGCTCCCATTTGGCGAAGTCGGTGCCGTCGAAGAGCACGGTGGCGTCGCTGGGGGCAGGGGCGCCATGACTGAAGGACGGGGCTGGTTTTACCGTGGGCGGATTGGGCCGGTCCTTGTCGTGGACCTTCCATTTTTGGCCGCGAATCTGAGGGGTGTCGGTGTAGCCGACGCCTTGAGCAAAGGTAACGACGCTGGCGAGCAGCGCGCCGAGTGAGAACAGGGTGATGCGTTTCATGTGCGACTGGTGACGCGGAGAGCGTTCGCGGTCTCCGACGTCGAAGGCAAGCGCGGGCTTCATCCGAACCCAGCGCGGCTTAGGAGCTGGCGCTGGTGTATTGCTTGAGGGCCCGGCGCCAGACCCATTCACTCAGGCCAAAACTCAACAGGCCCAGCGAGAGGAGCAGGCCGATTTCCCACGGGGATTGCAGGCGACCGACGAGCAGCTTTGAAGGCACATTGGACACTAGGAGCATCGGCAGCACGAAGGTGAAGACGGCCTTGAACACGCCGGGAGGGAATGCGACGTCAGGCAGGCGAGCGATGTTAAAGAGGTTGTAATACCCCCAGACGATGCCTTGGGAGCGCACGGTCCAAAAGGCGGTGCTCGCGAGCAGGCACATCCACGAATAGTGGATTAGCAAGCCGACGCCGCAGAGCAGGATAAAACCCAAGATCTGGGCGAACGTGGGCCGGTAGTGGAGCTCCACGAGCGCCCAGACGATGACGGCGAGGCCGAGCAGCGCGTTGATGCAGTTGCCGACTTCAAATTTTCGCGTGGAGATGAGGAAGCGGGCGTTTACGGGCAGGAGTAGGAAAAAATCGAGTTTCCCGGTCCGAATCAATTCAGAGAGATTCGTGAGGTTGGTCATGAAGAAGATGCTGACCAACTGCATCAGAAATTGGCTGCAACCCGAGAGCAGGATTACCTCCCACTTCGTCCAACCGCCGATGCTGTCGGTGTGGCTGTAAAGCACGCCCATGAAGGCCAGTTGAAGCGCAAACCACAGTGCCTCCACCACGATCCAGAGGATGAAATTCAATTTGAACATCATCTCCTGCACCAGCGAGATGCGGCCCAAGGCGACCCAGAGGGACACGTAACGGCGCAGCGTGTTCATACGGGCAATGAGTGGTAAAAGGCGAAAGCGGAAACGCCCGCGGCCGAAACTAGGCGTGGCCCCACTGCTTGGAGGCGGTCGGTAAGCGGACGGCCATCATGGGCGGCCCGATTGGGGGCACCCGGTTGGCTTGAAGGCGGCGAAAACAGCAATTTCATCCTCAACCTCCCGCGGCGGAATAACGACGGATTCCCCGCGACCAGACAAACCGAGCAAGCCCATAGCCGAGCCCCACCCAGAGCGACTGGAGCGCCAGTCCCTGGCCGAGTTCCGCGCCGCTCACGCGTCCGAGATAGATGCTCACCGGAAAATGGCAGAGGTAGGGGTAAGGGGTGAAATACAGTGCCTGCGTCAACCAGGGCGGGAGGATGTCGAGCGGGAACAGGTGCCCGCTGGCGAGGTATTCGAAGGCAAACAGGATGAAAATGAACGTGCTGACGTCGAGCACCCAAAACGCCAGCAGCGCGCTGGTGTAGGCGAGGAAGAACTGCAGCAGGCCGGCCAACAGGGTGGCGGCTACAAATCCTAGCGTGGCGGTCAGATCCGGCGGCACGGCGAAGTAGGCGCGTTGGGTCCAAGCGAAGATCGCCACCGGCACTAGGGCCATGGGGGTATAAATGGCCCGTCCGGAAACGTAGAGGCACAGGCGATATGTGAGGTAATCGACCGGCTTTAGGAGAAACTGGCTGATGTTGCCATCCTTGATGTCGGCGGCGATTTGCCAGTCGTCTTCGGCCACCGCGGTCAAGGCGTCCACGAAGGTCACCAGCAGGTAATAACTCACCATTGCCCCCAGCGTGTAAGAGCCAACGAGATCGCCCGGAGCCTTGTCCGCGTAGATAGTGCGCCAAACGAAGAGCGTGCCCATGAGCGGAATCAGCCCAAACGCGGCCCGGAACAGAAAATTCACGCGATAAACCAGCGTGTTCTGGATGCCGATGCCGAGGACGTGAAGGTATTTGCGCACGCGCAGCGTTAGCTTGGAGGGGATCGGCGCCGAGGTAACGCCGAAACTTGAGGTGGCTATGCCGGCGGTGTGGGAGTCGCTCCCAGTTGGGGCAAAATGACTTGGGTTCCAGTCTTCATTCTCCGGGCGGAACGGTAGATGCCGTCGATGCCTTTGCACGGACTACCCCGGCCGCCTAACCTCGCGGCCGTGAAACTCGAAATCTTCACTCTTTGCGACTCAGCCATCGATTACGGCGGCAAGCTTTGCATCCTCGGGGCCTTTGATCATGTCCGAGCCAAAGAAGCGCCGCATGTGATGTCCTTGTGCGCGGTGGTGGCCCGGATGCGGTTTCATCGCATTGAAGAGGGAAATCACACCCTACGAGTCACGCTCGCCGACGAAGACGGCAAGACGATCGTGCCCAACGTGGAGGCCCAGGTGGCGGTGCGTTTTGGCAATAAGGCCCAGAGTGCAACCTTCAATCTGATCATGCAGATCAATGGCCTGAAACTGGATGTGTTCGGCGAATACACCGTGGACTTGGCGGTCGACAGCGTGCACCAAGGATCTATCCCGCTCTATTTTGAGCAAGTGCCGGCGAATTCCCTTTGAGGCCCCGACCAGCGCCGTGCCTCTTGTCCCGAGGCTCAGATCAAGCTGAACTGCAAGCTAGGCTATTGATTCCAAGTTGGCACGCTAGGGGGTGGTTGGCGTCGGATTAGTCATCCCTGCGTCATTCCTATTGCGCGACGCGGGCTGGTTCGCACACTCCGCGCGCTTCGGTGGAATTGGGTTTCGCCGGGCATTCCACGATGACGGCAATTCTCGTTCTCGAAGACGGCTCAGTTTTCCACGGTCAGGGCTTTGGCGCCGCCGCCACAGTCCCTGGCGAGGTGTGTTTCAATACCTCGATGACGGGTTACCAAGAGATTCTCACCGATCCTTCCTACAAAGGGCAGATCGTCACCATGACGTATCCGCTGATTGGGAATTACGGGGTGAACTCGCAGGATGTGGAATCGTGGGCGCCGCACGCGGGCGGGTTCGTGATCCGGGAACTCTCTCCGGTCGTCTCGAACTGGCGCGCCGACCACACCCTGCACGACTACCTCGCCCAGCACGGTATTCCCGGCATCCAAGGCATTGATACCCGAGCGCTGACCAAAAAACTCCGCGTCCGCGGCGCGCTGACCGGTTGCATTTCGACGGCTGGAATTTCGGTCGAGGAAGCCCTCGAACAAGCGCGCGCTTGGGGCGGGATGGCCGGTCGCGACTATGTCTCCGCAGTGACCCACAAGGAACCGTTTCTATGGGACGCGGAGGATCAGGATTCCGCCGCCTTCGACATCACCCAGGAAAACAATCCGCCCGCTCCTCGATTTATCCGCAAGCCCCTGCCGCCCGCGGATATCCCGATCGTCGCCTACGATTTTGGGATAAAATACAACATCCTGCGCCGCCTGCGCCAAAAGGGCTTCAAGGTGCAGGTCGTGCCCGCGCATACTTCCGCCGCCGAAGTGCTCAAATACCAACCGGCCGGGGTGTTTCTCTCGAATGGTCCCGGTGATCCCTCCGCCTTGGCCGGCATCGTGCGGGAAGTGAAAACCTTGGTGGCTCATGGGATTCCCATTTTTGGGATTTGCTTGGGGCACCAGATCTTGGGACAGGCCTTTGGCGGCAAGACCTTCAAGCTCAAGTTCGGTCATCGAGGCGGTAATCAGCCGGTCAAAGATTTTGAGTCGGGCCGCGTAGAAATCACGTCCCAGAACCATGGATTTGCGGTCGATGCGGCCTCGTTGCCAGCCGATGTCGTGGTGAATCGAATCAACCTAAACGACCAGACCGTCGAGGGGTTGCGGCACAAGACGAAGCCCGTTTTCTGCGTCCAATACCATCCCGAAGCCTCGCCCGGGCCGCATGACTCAACGCCGCTGTTCGACGAGTTTCGGCAGTTGCTTCTGAAGCACAGTTGAACCCCGGCTGCGTGCATGTCTGTCGACCCCTGCATTCGCACAGTCCGCTTTGACGCGCTGCGTAACGCGGTGCTCCTGATCGAGCAGCGGTTGCTGCCGCACGAGTTCAAAGTAATTGCCACCCGCAACTTCCGGGAAACTGCCGCGGCGATCCGCGACATGATCGTCCGCGGAGCCGGTGCCATGGGGGCGACGGCGGCCTATGGGCTCGCCCAGGGGGCGCGGGCGTTTCGCGGCCGTGACCTGGGCCGGTTTGCCAGCCATTTGGAACAGGTTTACCGCACGCTCGCGGAAGCCCGACCCACGGCGGTTGATCCGGTGAATGCGTTGGACGGCGTTTTGGCGGCGATGGCTCAGGGCGACTCCGTGAAGCTCCAGCAGGCGCTCGCGCTCGATGCCGCTGAACGCTTTGCCGACCAAGACGTGGCGCATTGCGAAGCCATCGGCCAGCACGGCTTGAAGCTGTTCCGTTCCGGCACGCGCGTGCTCACCCATTGCAATGCCGGGCGGTTGGCGTTTGTTGATGTGGGTTCGGCCACCGCGCCGATTTACGCCGCCCATGCGGCCGGCCGAAAGCTGCACGTCTTCTGTGACGAAACCCGCCCCCGCTGCCAAGGCGCTTCGTTGACGGCGTGGGAGTTGGCGCAGGCGGGCGTCGCCCATTCGGTCATCGCCGACAACGCGGCGGGTTACCTGATGCAGCGAGGCGAGATCGACCTCGTCATCGTGGGTGCCGATCGCGTGTTGGGGCGGACTGGCGAGGTGGCCAACAAGATCGGCACCTACACCAAGGCGGTGCTCGCCGCCCGCCACCAACTGCCCTTCTACGTGGCGATTCCGCTCTCGACGCTCGATTGGGAGCTGCGTCGAGGGGGCGCGATTCCGATCGAAGAACGGCACGAAGACGAAGTGCTCGGCGCGTGGGGAGTGGTCCATCCGGCTCCTTCCTCGGGACGGCGAGCAAAGCCAGGAAATAGAAGTTACGTGCGCATCGCCAACCCAGGGAGTCCCGCCCGGAACCCGGGATTTGACGTAACCCCGGCTGACCTGATCACCGGTATCATCACGCCCGTGGGTGTTTTTCGCCCGGAGGAACTCTGGAAAAATCGCCACCGACTTGGGGTAGGCGCTGGGCGAAACCGTTGATAAGAGCGACTGTATCAGCTTGTGGATACAGTTGGTAAATGGGGAAACCGTTTGACGCACCTTTGCTACAACCGTTAAACACACCGGGCCCTGCCTATGCCTAAATTAGTTGTCATCACCGCGGGCTTTAGTGAGCGCGCGTTTGAGATCTCCGCCGACAAGGCGACGATCGGTCGCGTCGATGACAACAAGTTCTGCCTGCCAGAACCAAGTGTCTCGAGTCACCACTGTGAAGTTTACGCCAAAGGCGACGACATCGTGGTGAAAGATCTGGGGTCAACCAACGGCTCGTTCGTCAACGAAAGCCAGTTGGCTCCTGAAAAAGAAGTCACCTTACGACCGGGCCAGGTGCTGCGGTTGGGGCAGATTGAACTGCGCTACGAAACCGGTAAACGGCAAGACACCACGGTGGCCCGTCCGGCAGTGAAACTCGGTGACGGCGGAGTCGGCCAGACTGTCGTCATGTCGAAGAACTCGGCGTTTGCGAAGAAGAACAACAACGTCAACAAGATCTTCCTCGCGGTGGGCGCCGTGCTGGTGATTGCGATCATCGTTTTTCTCGTGATTGCCTTCTCCGGAGTGAGCAGCTCTGGGCAATAGCTGCCCTTGCCATTCAATTGCCGCCCCGCCGCCGGAACTCCGGCGGCGGGGCCGTTTTGCACAGGCCAGACCGACGTTCAAGGCGGCTTGCGCCGCTTAGTCAGGGCTGACGGCGCTGATCCCCGCCATTAAGCGCATCAAAGCTGCTTGGCCGAATTGGGCGCGGGCCAGTTCGCCCGCTTGGCGGCCTTGTCGCAGCACGAGGATTCGGCGGCTGAGATTCATTACTTCGGGCAGTTCGCTGGAGATTACCAGCACGGCTACGCCTTGACAGGCGAGTTCATCCACCAGCTTGTGGATCTCCGCCTTGGCCCCCACGTCCACGCCCCGAGTCGGTTCGTCCACGATCAGGATGGAGCATTCCCGGGCCAGCCATTTGGCTAGAGCGACCTTCTGTTGGTTGCCGCCGCTCAAACCGGCGATACCGGTCTCGATGGAGGGCGCCTTGAGCCGGAGTCGGTCGGCGAATTTCTGGGCGACACTGCGTTCAGCCGTCCGGTTCACCCAACCCAGCGTCGACAGCCGATCTAGGGCGGCGAGCGACGTATTCTCGCGACAGTTCATCCCCAGCACGAGGCCGAGTCGCTTGCGGTCCTCCGGGAGTAGCCCCAAGCCCGCTTCCAAGGCGGCGGAGACACTATGCTGGGGCAACTCTTTGCCGCGCACGAAGACCCGGCCGGTCGCGTGTGGGTCCAGCCCAAATACTGCCTGCGCCACTTCGCTGCGGCCGGCACCAATCAAGCCGGCAAAACCCAGCACCTCGCCGGCCCGGAGAGTGAAACTGATGTCGGCAAATTTTCCCGGCGAAGAAAGTTTCTCGACCCGCAGGACTTCTGCGCCCAAATCGCAGTGGAGATGCTCCGGTTCGTGATGAGCCACTTGGCGGCCGATCATCTGGTGGATCACGCGCTCGGGGTTCGATTCCGCGATGCGCTCGGTGACGACGTGTCGGCCGTCACGCAGCACGGTGATGGCGTCGCAGAGCCGGAAGATTTCGTCCATCCGGTGGGATACGTAGAGGACCGTAATGCCCCGTTGTTTGAGGTGGGCGAGCAGCGCGAACAAATGTTCGGACTCAGCCACGGAGAGCGAGCTGGTCGGCTCGTCGAATACGATGACCTGCGCCCCGGTGCCGACCGCAGCGGCGATCTGCACGAGCTGTTCCTGCCCCGTGGTTAATTCCCCGATCGGGCGATCCACGTCGAACTCGGCGCCAATCTCGGCCAGCATGCTCCGGGCTCGGACCCGCATGGCGCCTTGATCGAGCCAGCCCGCCTTGGACGGCATGTCCCCGAGGCAGAGGTTTTCAGCAATGGACAGGTTGGGGCAGAAGGCGAGTTCCTGATGGACCATCGCGATCCCGAGCCGACGCGCGTGCAGCGGGTCGGTGGGGTGAATGGGCTGGCCTTCCAACCGCAACTCGCCGCCGTCGGCCCGGTAAACGCCGGCGAGAATCTTTCCGAGCGTGCTTTTGCCCGCTCCGTTTTCGCCCATCAGGGCGTGGCAACTACCCCGTTCCACGGCGAAGCTGACATCATCCAGCGCTTGCACGCCGGGGAAGTGTTTTGCAATGCCGTGAAACGAGAGGAACGCCATGGGACACCGCCAGCCTCAGCTGAAATGGCCCGGCGGTGCAATCCTCAGCTCACCATCAAGCCGTCGCCGCTTGCCCGGTGAACAAGCTTTTCAGCGCCGCCCAGAAGGCGCGCAAGCCAACCGGCCGCACTTCCCTGAGGCCCAGTGCCGTCGCCACGGCGTCTTCGTGACCATTGCAGCGTGGCGGCAGGTTGAAGACATCCGGGGCGTCCTCGCCTTCCACGCGGAGGATCTCCGAATGGATCAAGCCCTTGCCAATGACGTAGTTCCCGGGCGGCAGAGTTTCGGTGCGCGGCGCAAACACCAGCCACGGCCGCCAAGTGAAGCTGAGTTCGCCCTGCGGATTGCGGCTCACTTTGCCGAACGCCCGGTGCGGCGCCTGGCCCAGCTTACAGGCGGAAAACGCCCACACACAGTCCTGCTTGGGCGTCCACCAATGCTTGCGGCGGGACACGAGATCCCAAGCGAAGATGGTGCCGAAAATGGTGGTGCGAAACGCCCACGGTGCGACGCACAGGCTGACCAGCACGATCAATCCCGCCCAGACCGCGCCGGCTTGGTCGCTGATTGCCGGCAGGCCTACCACCGAACCCAGCACCGCCCCGCGCAGCACCTTTAGCGCGGTGTCCACCGTGGTGAACGGGCTGACCAAAATTAGCACGTTGATCGTGTGGGAAAACAACCAGACCACGGCGTAAACCAGCAACGCGAGCGGCACCATCACGAGGTCCCCGAGCCACGCTAGGTCGAGGGCGGCGAAATGGGCCCCGGCTAAGTTCAGGCCCGCGCTGCTGCCCGGCTTCACGGCTTCAAAAATCTCCAGAGCCAGCGGCACAACCGCGCCGGTGGCGATGATGCCGCTGGCCTTGTTTTCGAAGAGTTCGAGCAGATCGAGCGGCTTCTTGAGTGACGTGGGCACCACTGGGCCGGCGGCGTCCTTGGCCACGCAGGCCCCGACCACCAGCAGCGCCGGCAGGAAAAACCATGGCTGGGCATACCAAGTGAGGCCGGGACGTTCCTCCGGTTTGGCGCGCCAATACTTGTAGGCGCCGATGCCGCCCACGCCGGCCAGCGGCGAGATGGCCACGCCGGTGATTTGGGTGAACTTTTCGGCCGCCACGAGACCGGGCGAGGTGGCTTTCTTGAAATCCTCCTTGGGTGCCGCCCACGCCGCGGGCGCGAGCAGCGTAGCCAGCAGAACGAACGCGGTTAGACGGCGCAGAACAGCCTTCATATCGACGCGGACGGTGCGGATCCGAGGACAGGCTGTGAAGTGGGAAAGCAGGCGCTCGATTCCGACGGGCTTGGTGGCGCATGACGGTGGGGGGAATCGGGCGACCCCATTTCCGGCGCTTTACGGCCGGGCCTGATTCAGGCACAACGCGCGGCCCATGGAACGCACGTTAATCCTCTGCAAACCGGATTGCATGGAGAAGAACCTCGCCGGCGAGGTGCTCCGCCGCTTTGAAGCCGCTGGACTCCAGCTCGTCGCCGCCAAGTCGATGCGCCTTACCCCGGCCATTCTCGCGGAGCATTACTCCCACCTCGCGGACAAGCCGTTTTTCCCCGAGATCGTCACCTTCATGAGTTCGCACCCGGTGCTCGCCCTGATTCTGAAGGGGGACGGAGCCGTGACTAAGGTGCGCGAGCTTCTCGGACCCACCGACAGCCGGAAGGCCCCCCCAGGCTCCATTCGTGGCGACCTAGGCACGGATAACATGCGGAACATCGCCCATGCTTCCGATTCTGTGGAGAACGCGGAGCTCGAAGTGAAGCGCTTCTTCAAGTCCGACGAGATTCCGGCCTGAGTTAGGCCTCCACGATGCGCTGCCGGCCGGGATGATTCCCGGCCGTTTGGCTTTGGGGAGGTCTTACCGCGGGGGGATAAATTGTTGGCGGCCTTGGTTGAGCGCCGGCCGTTCCGGGCGGTCTTTTTTTGTCCCGCCGGCACCCCGCCGCGCCTAAACCCAAGCCCGCCCGGGCGAAACCACCTTCTAGGCAGCAAGCGGGTCGCCGCAGAGTGGAGGGTCGCTTGCGGCTAGGGTCGTCACAGGCACTGGACTGTGCACGGATCCCGGTATCCCCGGCGGGAAAGTTCGCTGGGCGAGAGTCACTCCCGATTCGTTTCCCTAGCCGGATCCGGAATAGTGGGATCGCCGCGTTGCAGTCCGATGTTCTTTTCGTAGGTGCCCAATTTGAGGGTGCGGAGGGATTCCTTAGCCCGCCGGTCGAGGCCCAGCAGCCGGAGCCGGGAAGCCGCCTGTTCCGCCCAGGGCGTGCCGGGAAAACGGTCTGTGATCCGCTCCAGAGTGAGCTTGGCCGCGTCGATGCCGGTCGGGGTCTTCAGTTGCAGGTCAGCCAATTCGTTTAACCAGCGCACGAGGTGCCGGGGTTGTGCGGCGGGGTGCTGTCCGAGTTGCTCCAGTTCTGCGGTCGCCAAGTCGGGGCGCGCCAAGGCCGCCGCATACAGCTGGGCCAGTTCCTCGCGGCGTTCCCAGTCATCGGGAAAATCGGCGAGGTGGCGGACTAATTCGCCGGCCCGCTGCAAGGCGGCTGCGGGGTTCGAATTCTCGGGTGGGGTAGCTTCCTCTAGGCCCAAGCGGCCGGGGTGGTGCGGGACGGCTAGGGTGGGGCGGGCAGAGCGTTCGAGCAGTTGCTGTTCGCCCGGGAGATGGGCTAGGCGTTGCTGGGCGAGGCGGGCCGCATCGGTGCCGGGGAATTCGGCGACAATGCGGCGCAAGGAATCGCGGGCGGCGTCGGGTTGGTTGAGCTTGTTCAGTTGCAGGTCGGCGATGTGGCTCAGCAGGAGAGCCACGCTGGCGGGCGCGCGGGTCGGGTCAATCAGCGCGACTTCAAGCAGGCCCAAGGCCCCGGCCGGGTCGCGCTGGTCGGTGCTGCGGATGTCCGCGAGCAGGAGCAGGCCCTCCAAGTCGTCGGGAAATCGGGCCAGCTCTAGTTCCGCCGCCGCGGTGGCCGCGGCGTATTCGCCCCGTTTGCGCAGGCCGATGGCGCGGAAATACATGGGCTTGGCCTCGACTTGTTCGTTGCCGCCGGTGAGTGAGCCGAAGAACGGACTGAGCAGAGTTTCAATGGCTTGCGGCAGCCACATGATGACCAGCGGAAAGGCCACGAGTAGGACGGTGAACAGGGCGATCGCCGCTGCGCCTCTGTTGGCGCCGCGACTCTGGTAGAACACGTAACCGAGAGTCCCAAGCAACCCCGCCGTCAGGAGCAGTTTGGCGGGTAGGGAGAGCAACTGGCCGTCATTGCCGCCGCTCTTGGCGAGGCGCCACATGAAGAAGCAGGCTAGCCCCAGGATGCCGAGGCCGATCAGGATGCTTTCACCGAGGAGGGCTAGAGGAGTCATGAGCGGGTAAGGAATCAAGCAGTGTGGCGGTCACGGCCGCGGGCGAAAACGAGCCCCTAGCCTACGCGCGCAGCACGGCGACGAGGGCGGTGCAGAGTTGGGAGCGCAGTGCCGGCGGCAGGAATTGAACCGCGGCTTCGCCCAGGCAGTTCAAGCGATCCAAGCCGGGCCAAGCGAGCAGCGAGAACTTCACGTTACCACTGAGGCAGGGCGATCCCCACACGGAGAGGCGTTCGACGACGAAGCCGGATTCCACCGCTAGGTGGGCCAGTTCGTCTGGGGTGATCAGAAACAGGTGACCGTCGGCGTCCGGTTTGAATTGCTGACTTTCCAAGGCGGTGAAATCGGAAATCTGCGACCAAGTGGGCAGCTTGTTTCGAAAGAAGCTGCCGTTGGGGGTCGTGATGAGCGCGCGGCCACCCGGATTCAGGAAACGCCGGAGTTGCCGCAAGAAATCGATGCTGTGGGCGACGTGTTCCAAGACTTCGCAGGCGATGACGAGGTCGAACCGACCCGTTTGCTCGGGATCCAGTTCAAAGAGGTTGCCTCCCAGCACGCGAATCTGGCTGGCGTTGCTGAAGCGGGCGAGATCCGCCTCGAGCGATTCGGTGCGTAGATCGTTGGCGGTCACGGTGCAGCCGCGGGCGGCGAGCATGGCGCACAGAGCCCCGTCGCCGGCGGCCACCTCCAGCACGCGCCGGGGTTGTTGCGCGAGGGCGTCGGCCTCGGCAAGCAGGGCGCGCATCCGACCATAGGCCCAATAGGACGGCGCCCGGGTGGAGCCAAAATTCCAACCGTAGGGATCAGGGAAGTCGCGGTTCCGGAAGGGGCGCACCACGCCGAGGCCGGCGCGGCAAACGGCGTGGAATTTCGGCCAGGGAAACTCAACGCGAGTCAGGGGAGCGGTCATGGGGTGGCAGAAAGTTGGGTTCGGAAATAGGCGATCGTTCCCGTCAGGCCGGTGGTCAAGGGCACCTGGGGTTCCCAGCCGAGCGTTGCGCGCGCACGGGTGATGTCAGGTTGGCGTTGTTTCGGGTCGTCCTGCGGGAGCGGTTGGTGGACGAGTTTCGATTTTGAGCCGGTGGCGCGGATGATCTCTTCGGCGAACTGTAGCATGGTCAGTTCGTGGGGGTTTCCGATATTGGTCGGCAGGTGGGCATCGGGACCGTCGCTCAGCATCAGGCGGTAGATGCCTTCGATGAGGTCGCTGACGTAGCAAAACGAGCGGGTCTGTTGGCCGTCGCCGAAGATCGTGATGGGCTGATTCGTCAACGCTTGGCCGATAAAGGCTGGCACGACGCGGCCATCGTTGAGGCGCATCCGTGGGCCGTAGGTGTTGAAGATGCGGACGATGCGCGTGGGGATGGCGTGCTGGCGGTGGTAAGCCATCACGAGCGCCTCGGCGAAGCGCTTGGATTCGTCGTAGCAACCGCGCGGCCCGATGGTGTTCACGTTGCCCCAGTAGTCTTCGCGCTGCGGGTGCACGAGGGGATCGCCGTAGATCTCCGAGGTGGACGTGATCAGGAAGCGGGCGCCCTTCGCCTTGGCCAACCCGAGGGCCTTGTGGGTTCCGAGGGAGCCCACCTTAAGGGTTTGGATCGGGAGTTCGAGGTAATCGATCGGGCTGGCGGGCGAGGCAAAGTGCCAGACGTAATCCACCGGCCCGGCGAGGTAGAGGAATTCCGTGACGTCTTGCTTGATGAACTTCACGTCGGCGTGACCGGCCAAATGGGCGATATTATCCGTCGAACCGGTGATCAGGTTGTCAATGATGACGACGCGGTGCCCCTTGGTGAGCAACAGGTCCACAAGGTGCGAGCCGAGAAAGCCGGCGCCGCCAGTGACGACTGAGACGGGTTGGACGGTGGGTTTGGTGGGGGCGCGGTGGGCCATATTTTTGGGCATAAGACGAGTGGTTGAGGCGGCTGAAATGGACCCGTGAACCGGGGACGCCCCGCCGTCGCCTCACTTGGCACCCGTGCCAGCAAACACAGCCGGCACCGTCCGGAGGAGAATCTTCACGTCGAGCCAGAGCGACCAGTTATCGATATATTCGAGGTCGAGCCGGACCCATTCCTTGAAATCTTTCACCTCGTTGCGGCCGCTGACTTGCCAGAGGCAGGTGAGGCCGGGCTTCACGCTCAGGCGACGGCGGTGGGCGGGGTCGTCAAACCGGCGAACTTCGTCGACTGGCAGTGGGCGGGGGCCGACGAGGCTCATCTCCCCGCGGAGCACGTTGATCAACTGGGGCAGCTCGTCGATGCTCCACTTGCGGAGGAACCGGCCGATGGGGGTGATGCGGGGATCGTTGGTGACCTTGAACACGGGGCCGGACATCTCATTGAGTGCGGCGAGTTCCTGTTTCAACTGCTCCGCGTTCGTCACCATCGTTCGGAACTTGAGCATGGTGAACGGCTGGCCATTGAGGCCGGCACGTTGCTGGCGGAAAAAAATCGGTCCCGGGGAAGTAAAGCGGATGAGGGCGGCGGCGACGGCGAGGATTGGGGTGGCGAGCAGCACGCCCACCAGGGCCCCCCCGAAATCAATGCCGGTCTTGGCCAGGGCCTGCCACGAGGCATCGGGGCCGGTGCGGAAGACGAGCACCGGATGCCCGTTCAACTCATCGGCGCTGGCCCGCGAAAGCCGGGTTTGGAAAAAGTCCGCGAGCAACCAGACGTCTACGCCTTCAAGTTCACAGACTTGGATGGCTTGCTCAATCGTGCCGAAGAGAGCTTGCCGCGGTGAAATGATGACGGCGTTGGCGGATGTTTCGTGCAGCGTTTCGGCCAGTTGATTGGGCGATAGTTCGTTGATGTCGAGCCGGGCGATGATTTCGACTTCGCCGTGAGCCCCGGTGGTGAGCGATTTTTCGAGGCGGGCGGTGTCGTCCCCGGGTTTCCCGTGGCCGCCCGCACCGAGCAGGATGACCTGTCGGCGGGAGGCTTTGTTGCCAAACCGCGCTACAGTCCACCGTCGGGAAAGCTCCTCCTTGGCGAAGCACAACAGCGCGGCCAAGGGCGTGAATAGAAGCATGACGCCGCGTGCGCTCTCGTCTTTGCGGAAGAACAGGACGGTGATGACGATGAGCGAAATCCAGATGCCGGAGCGGAGGAGTTGGAAGAGCGTTTCGCGGCGGGAAAAGAACACCGAACGGTTGTAGAAACGGTTCCATTCCAACACCGGCGGCGTGAGCACGACGATGACGATCAGCAGCCACGCGTAGGCGTCGAATTCACGGATCAGCCGATTGGGATCCAGCGACTCACTGGAGCGGATGGCGTGAGCCAGCCAAAACGCCACGGCAAACAAGGCTGCATCCAGCAACTTGTGCAGTTTCGTCAGGAGTTGCCGCTGGCGGCTCAGCATCGTGTGGGAGTCGTTCTAGGCGCTCGGGCCGCGCCTGTTAAGGGAGAATTCACCCTTCAATGCACCGAGACCGAGGGTGGGGTTTCGATGCTGGGGGCAATTTCCCCAATTAATTTGGACACTCGTTGAAAGGCTTCTTCTTCCAACCCCTGCGGGCACGGCACAAAGCAGGAGATGTAGGCCCAGCGTTGCAGCACCCCTTTGGTGACGAGGTCGCGGATCATCCACCACTGGCGTTCCCAGTGGCTCGCGGTCCGCTGGCCGTCGGCCACGAACCAAAACACGTAGATGCCGCTGTAGCTGGCGGTCTTTTTGCCCACCATGGTTCGGATTCGCCCGTCGAATCGCTGGACCGGAAATTCCCGGCCCCAGCCCGGCACGTTGATCGCGGTCATCTGCTTCCGCACAATGTTCCAGCCCTGTCCGGTGAGGCAGTATTCCGGCCGGTGAATGCTGGTGCGGTCGGTGCCCATGAGCACCACATTGACTTGGGCCATGAAGCCGTCCGGTGCGCGGTAATTCGCCCGGCCAAAGACGGTGTCCTTGGGCAGGTAATCCAATTCCAGATCGGTGATTGGCGTGGCCTTGAATTCGTAGCCGGGCAGGTTGGCGGGCAGGGCCACGGAGTTGGACCGAGCCAGCCCCTTTTCGCCCAACAACGGCAACGCGGTGACGCGGACCCCGGGAGTGCCCAAGCGTTGTGAGGTGGCCAAGCGGTTGATCGCCAGCGCGCCCAAGCCGATGGCGGCTAGGGCGAGGAGGGAAAGCACAGCAGCGCGGGCGTTCATGGCTGGGGAGAATTTTTGGCGGTGGGAAGTTCGTCCGCAGGCCGGACGACCGGGTCGGCGAGCCATTTGGCCAAGCCGGCCACCCCGGCGAAGGCGACCAGAAACGTGACGAACCCAAGTTTAGTTTCGATGGCGAGTCCGGCTTCCGAGCCCTGCGCTTCGCCGACCACGAAGACCGTGATCAGGCGGGCAATGTTGCCCAACACTGCCAGTGGCAACGCGGCGGCGAGTAGGATTCCGCGCTTCCACCACGCGGAAAGCCACAGGTAGCCCACCACCACGGCCAAGAGGAAGACCACCATCAGGCTGCGAATGCCGCTGCACGCGGCGGCGACTTCAAATTCGAATCCCTTGCTGCCATCGGGGAGCAGGTGGAAAACCGTCGTGCCCTCCCGGATCAGGTTGAGGTTGAGCACGCTCGTGCAAAAGCCCGCGGCGACTTGGGTTACCAGCAGGCGGAGATGGAACGTCAACCCGTCGATGTAGGATGTGATCGGGATGGTAAACACCAGCAAAACGAAGGGATACGCGCTCTTCCGCAGCCACGCGGGCCCCCACAACAGGCAGGTGAACGAATACAATCCCAGGCAAAACCCAACCAACGAGACTCGGGCTTGCTGGATCAAGAAGCCGGCGAAGTGGAGTCCCAACGCCATTGCCAACCCCGCGAGCGCCGGCGTCCACGGACGCTTCTCCAGCGGGATGAAATCGTCCCGCTGGCGGTAGATCAGGGCGAGGATGAGCGGCAAAACCACGTAGCCGAGCGCGTCGTCCGGGTTGGCGTCGTAGAGCGCTTGGAGCCAGATAAACAGCGACGGGGTGTCGACGTAGCCGAAGCTCGAATTACCGAGCAGGTGAAAGAGCGACACCCACGCCACCAACAAGGCTGCCAACCAGCTTTTGTGGGGCAGACTGCCCAAAAATTGCCGCATTTCGTTCATGATCCTATTGAAAATCTGCCGCTGAAACGGGGTTGCGAGGCGTCAGGCCGAGGTCGAACACCCGGCCCCGAACATCGTCTCAAACACTTCGTAACCGGCGTTTACCATCCCGTGCCGGACGTAAACCCCCTTCGCTCGTTCGTTTTCCTGCTCCACATACAAGCGTAGGCCGCACACGCCGGGCTCCTGACTCGCCAGCCGCGTCACATGCTCAAACAAGGCCCGAAAAACTCCCTGACTCCGGAAGTCCGCGTGCACGTAGACGCTTTGCAGCCACCAAAAAAGCCCGTTCCGCCAGTCGCTCCACTCGTAGGTGAGCATTACCTGGCCGACCACTGTTCCAGCCTGTTCGGCCACAAAATAGCGCCCCTTGGCCGGATCGGTCAGCAGGGCCCGCACGCCGGCGAGCAAGGTCGGGCGGTCCAAGGCCCGCGCCTCGGTTTCCCAAGCGAGGCGGGCATTATACTCGGCGATGAGTTCGGCATCAGCCGGGGTGGCGGCGCGTAAATGCATCAGATTTGGAAGTCGATCACCTGTGTTCGCTCACCCTTGGGCACGACCTTTACCTTCACGTCTTCCATCAGGACCAAGCTTTGCGCCGGCACGCTGTGCATTAAAAAAACGCTGGCGCCGATCGTGCTGCCGGCCCCGACCACGGTGTCGCCGCCGACGATGGTGGCGTTGGCGTAGATGGTGACGCCATCTTCCAGGGTCGGATGCCGCTTTTGTCCCCGTAGTGCCTGTCCGGCCGCCAGCGAGCGCGCCACCAAGCCCACGCCCTGATACAGCTTTACGTGGTTTCCGATTTGGGTGGTTTCGCCGATCACCGTGCCGGTGCAGTGGTCCACGAAGAAATGGGTCCCGATCTTGGCGCCGGGATGGATGTCCATGCCGGTGCGGGCATGCGCCCATTCGCTCATGATCCGCGGCAGCAACGGCACCTTCCGCTGAAACAATTCGTGCGCCAACCGATGCACCGAGATCGCCTCGATGAAGGGATAGGCGACGATCACCTCGTCTCGGCTTAACGCCGCCGGGTCGCCTTGGAACGCCGCTTCGACATCCGTCTGGAGCAGTTCGCGCACGGCCGGCAACTGGCGCAGGAACTCCGTGGTCAGGCTGTGGGCCTGTGGGCGGAGATCACGCCCGCCTTCAGCGCGGATTTCAGTGCAGCGGAGGCTTTTGTAAATTTCGTCTTCCAGCCGCCCGGCGATGGCGTCTAACCGCAGGGCCGTTTCGGCCTGCAATTCCGACGAATGGACTACGCGATCGTCGAAAAAGCCGGGAAAAATCAGCCGGAGCAGATCTTGGGTGATCTCAGCCACCGCGGCCTTGGCGGGCAGGTTCGCGCCGTCGAGGTGGTTGATTCCCCCATGACGGCGAAACGACGCCAAGAGCGCCTGAGTCAGCTCGGTGACCGGATAATGCACTGGTCGCGGAGTATCACCATCCAGCCCCGGAAGTCCAACCCCGGCTCGCCGGCTCGGGGGCACCGCTCCGAGCAACTTCCTTTGAACACCTCAGTCCGGCCGCAGTCTGGCCTTCTGATCTCTTGCACGGCAAGCTACCTTGTGTTACACAGTAGCGGGTCGCCAACGAGACAACGCTGTGTCTGATTTCTTCGACAACTGGGTGGTGCAGGTCCGCAAGGGCGTCATCGAACTGTGCATCCTGCGCACGCTCGCCACGCGCGAACGCTACGGCTATGAGCTGGTCAAAGAGCTCTCGGAAGCCCCTGGCTTGGGGCTCACCGAAGGCACGCTTTACCCGCTCCTGTCGCGCCTCCGCCTCTCTGGCTTGGTCAATACCCGCCTCGAAGAATCCGCCACCGGCCCCGCCCGTAAATACTACAGCCTGACGCCCGAAGGGCGCCGGACCCTGAAGATAATGAACACGTTTCTCGAAACTCTGAACCGCAGCACCGCCCACGTCGGAGGCCAGTCATGAACGAGTGGACCCCCAGCGCCCGCGCCGTCCTTGAACAGCACCTCAACCGGCACCGAGCGCGCTTTGTCGCCGATGGCGCCGAAGCCGACGAAGTCATCGGTGACCTGCGCCAGCACGTAGAACATGAAGCGGCGGCACCGGGGTTTGGCATAGTGACCGAAGCGGATGTGCGACGCATCCTTGCGAAGGTTGACCCGGACCTGCTGGCCGAACCGGCTCTCCCACCACGGGCCGCCGAATCGGTGGCGGCGCCCAAGTCTAATGCGCACCCGCCAAGACCGATGACCGCCGGTTCCCGATTTTTGCTTTGGCTCTTCGGGGTCATATTGCCGGCGTTCACACTGGGCTTCGAACTTTATACCAACGCCTGCGCCGGCGAGATCTTTGACCCGACGCCAACGTGGCTCCATGCGTTGCTGGTTGCCTGGGTGCCGCTCACGCACGCCGCTGCCTTGCTCTGGTTGCAACAAACGGACCGGCGCGTTCCTGTCTGGCTGTGGTGGGCGCAGTCGGCCGCGGCCGGTGTGGCCGGAGCCTACGCGCTGGTGTTCCTGCCGCTGACGCCGTTCGCCGTGGTTGGTTTGATTTTCGCCATCGGCTTCTTGCCGCTATCGCCCTTGATTGCCTGGGTCTGTGCGCTGGTCTTGGGTTCGGCCTTGCGCCGACAGGCGGTTCGCACCGCCACCACTCCGCCGCGATTCCGCTGGTTGGGTGGGGTTGGTGCGCTGCTGCTGCTGGTCGCCCTTTCTTTGCCCGGGGTCTTCACCCGGCACTGGGCGGAAACCGCCGCGCACGGAACGCCGGACGAATCCACCCGCGCCGTCCAATGGCTGCGCCGACTCGGCAGCGAGGAAGAATTGCTCCGCGCCTGTTATGGTCAGGTGCGCGACCCGTGGGGAGAACTATGGCAGCGCCGTTGGACGTCACCGGAGCAAATCCAAACCGTCTTCTTCCGCGTCACCGGCCAGCCTTACAACGCGGTGAAGCCGCCGCTCAGCAGTCTGCGCGGTCCGGGGGCGACCGTGTTGCGCGACTTCGAATGGGACAACGCCGTGGGCGGCGAAGCGGTGGCCGGGCATGTCTCTGGCCTGTCCCTCCGGTCGTCGCGGCTCGACGCCATGGGCAATGCCGACGACGGCTGGGCGTATACCGAGTGGACGCTGGAATTTCGCAACGAGCACGAACGCCAGCCGCGCGAAGCCCGCGCCGAGCTCCAATTGCCGCCCGGCGGAGCCGTTTCGCGGGTCACGCTCTGGGTCAATGGCGAGGAGCGCGAAGCCGCTTTTGCCGGTCGCGGCGAAGTTCGGGCCGCCTATCAACAGGTCGCCGTGGTGCAGCAGCGCGATCCGATTCTCGTGACCACCTCCGGCCCCGACCGGGTGTTGATGCAGTGTTTTCCGGTGCCTGCCGGCGGGGGCACGATGAAAGTCCGGCTCGGCATCACCGCGCCGCTTGCACCGCTGTCGGCGAGCGCCGTTGCTTTTGTCTGGCCCCGGTTTGCGGAACGGAACTTCGCCATCCGCGATGAATTTCGGCACTACGCTTGGTTGGAAACACCGCAACCGGCTGTGAACCCGCCCGCGGGCTGGAATCTGGATGCCAGCCGTTCTAACGCCCTGCACGCCACGGTTAGCGAGCGTGAGGCCGAGTCCGCCTTTCCGGTGATTCAACTCCGCCGGGATTCCGTGGCCCCTAGCGCTTGGAGCCGCGACGAGCGTTCGCCCAGCCCCGCGTGGGTTCGCCAACACTTCAACGCCCTGCCGGCTCAAGCCCCCGGCCGCCTAGCGCTGGTGCTCGACGGCGGGCGGGGCGGTCAAGCGGGGTTTGACGCGGTGCGCGCCGCTTTACAACAAAGCGGTGGAGTGGGGGAGCTCGGCGTCTGGATTGCCTCCGATGGCGTGCTTGAGGTGGTTAAAACGAAAGGCGGAACCTTCGCTGAAGCCGTGGACCCGTTGACCCGCCGGGCCCCGGCGTTTGTCGGTGGGCATGATCCCGTTCCGGCCCTCGAAGCGGCGTGGAACTGGGCCGCGGAACGTCCCGGTAGCGCGGTGCTGTGGGTGCATGGGCCGCTGCCCGTGCTCCTCGGCGATCTGCACGCCATCACCCAGCGCCTCGAACGCACTGGTGGCACGGCCACCCAGTTGCTGGATTTGCAAGCCAGCCTCGGGCCCAACCGGGCGGCGAAGGAATTCGCGAACTTGCCCGGGTATCACAACGTGCCACGCCTTGGCTCCACGACGGAAGACCTCACCCGGTTGCTCCGTGAGCGGAGCGGCACTGGGCCGCAGTTCGGATGGCAGCGGGAACGCACGGAACAAGAACCCCGTTCGGCGGTGACGGCGTCACGGCACTTGGTTCGGCTTTGGGCGTTGGACCGCATCGAGCTACTGCGGCGAGCCCGACACGTCGCCGAGGCGGTGGAATTGGCCGGCCGCTGGCAATTAGTGACGGCCGTCAGTGGCGCCGTGGTGTTGGAGAATAAGGCGCAATTTGCCCAGGCTGGACTCACGCCCGTGGATCCGTTGACGACGCCTTCCATCGTGCCGGAACCCGAAACGTGGGCCTTGTTGGGCGTTGGGTTGGGTTTGGTTTGGATTCTCGTGCAAAAACGTCCGACTAGGATTTGCCCATGATCTCTGCGGCTCAACGACCGGCGCAGGCGTGGCCCTCGTGGCTTTGTGCGGCCACTTCGCCCGCGCTGTTCATCAGCTTTGTGACCCTCCTGCTGCATGTCCGCCTCGGGGTTGGCCACTGGCCCAAGCCCATGTGGGAGGATTACTCAACCTTCGCGCTGAAGGCTCACGAACTGGTCGCGCTCGGGCTGTTTGCGACCAGCACTTTTGTTGCCCCAGTCATCGGCGTGGGGTTACTTTGCTTTCGGGCTACCCGCGGCAGTTGGCAGTTTCACGTCGCCCAACTCGGCCTCTTCGCCGGCGGCTGGATTCTGGTCCTCGCCCTTTGGCACGCGGATCCCTTTCAGTTCGTGACGTGGCTGAAGGACTGAGCTCAAGCGGCTGCCGAGCGGGCTCACGAGCGCTTGGGGCGGCGCCCAGCAGACTCAACCGAGCGTCGCCATCCACTCGGTCACTGCCCGGCGGGTTTCTGCCCCCGTCTGGGCGCGAGGGGTCACGAACTTCGGGGTGAACCACGGAAAGGCGCCCGTCAGGTCCGGGGTCACGAGGATCTGGCCGTCGCAATCCGGCCCACTGCCGATGCCGATCGTCAGCATCTTCGTGCAGCGCTGGGTGATTTCTTTCGCCACGGGCGGGGTGACGAGTTCCAAGACGCACGCAAAAACGCCGCTCGCTTCCAAGGCGGCCGCGTCGTCGAACAGTGCTTGCCGGCTGGCGTCGTCGCGGCCCTTGATTCGGTATTTGCCCCCTTCCTCGACCACGTGTTGTGGCAACATCCCGAGATGGCCGCAGAACGGAATCCCCGCGCCCAAGATCGCCTGCACTTGCGGCAGAATCTCGCGTCCGCCCTCGGCCTTCACGTAATCGGCCCCGGCGGCGATGAGCCGGCGGGCATGAGCGAGCGCTAATTCCGGGGTGTCGTAGCTGCGATACGGCAGGTCGCCGCCGATCAAGGCCCGCGGTTGGGCCCGCGCCACGGCCCGGACATGATGTTCCATCTCGGCCATCGTGACGTGCGTGGTGTCCGGGTAGCCGAGCACCACCATGCCGAGCGAATCCCCGACCAACAGCAACGGCACGCCGGCTTCGTCCAAGAGTCGGGCCGTGGGAAAATCGTAGGCCGTCAGGGCCGGGATCCGTTGGCGGCCCTTCTGGGCGGCCAACCGTTCGACGGTGAATTTGTCCGCAGTCACGCGGGCGACCGTAGCGGTGGAAACCGGGCTGAGCCAGCGCGGCGACGACGGCGGGTTTTAAGCGCGAAGCCCGGTTTACAGGGAACCGAGGAAATCGAGGAGTGGCGCCAAGTCCGTATCGTCCCGGGCCAGTTTCCGGATGGCGTCCCGGCCGCGGAGATCGGCGGCCTTGCGGAGCCAGACCTTGGCTTGCGGCACATTGCCCAGTTGGCAGGCGTAACAGGCGAGGTTGTAGGGGATGATCGGATCGGTGGGAAACCGTTCGGCCGCGGGCAACAAGGTTTCCATGGCCTCGGGCGTGCGTTTGAGTTCGTGCAGGGAATAACTGCGGTGGATCCAACCCGAGGCGCGTTCCGGCGCGACGCTGACGACCGCCATGGCGACACGCAGCGCCCCCTGCCATTCCTCCCGCTGGGCATAGACGCGCCATTGAACCTCCAGAGTGTCGGGCTGACGCTGGCCGGCCCGGCTGACCCGGGTAAGTTCGCGCGCCGCCTCCGTCGCGTCGCCCAAATCCATCCAACCGTCCGCCGCCCGCACGTAGTGCTGATCGGGGAATTCCAGTGGCTCCACGCCAAAACGATGTGGCCACAACGGCGCGTTTGGCAAAAAGTTTCCCCATGCGATTACAAGTTGGCCGCTGGGCGCTCGTCGGGTGGCTGGCTGTGGCGTTCACGGGGCCGGTTGGAGCAGCCGCCCCCGGAGCGGTCAGCGTGGGTGAACTGAAGCGGCAACTGCGTGACGCGTTGCACGCGTCCGCCGCCCCCGGCGCCAGTTGGGGCGTGAAGGCGGTTTCGCTCCAGACCGGGCGCACGCTTTTTGAAACCAACGCGGGCTCCCTGCTTGTGCCGGCTTCGAACACCAAACTGTTCACCAGCGCACTCGTCTTGGACCGGCTCGGGCCGGACCGCCGGTTGAGCACGACGCTCTTCGTGCCGGCCGCGACGCGGGGCGGCACGGTGCCGGGCGACTTGCTCATCCGCGGTGGGGGCGATCCGACGATTTCCGACCGTCTGCACGCGGGCCGCTGGGAAACGCCTTGGGGGCCCCTGGTGGCCGCGGTGACCCACGCGGGCATCCGCCACATCGCGGGTGACCTAGTCTGCGACACGAGTCTCTTTCGCGGGCCGCCCTACGGCAGTGGCTGGAATTGGGATGATCTCGGATTCTATTACGGAGCCGCCGTCTCGGCCCTCTCGGCCAATGACAATGTGTTGCATCTGCGGGTGACCCCTGGGGCTGAGGTCGGGCATCCGGCGACGTTGCGGTTGGAACCCGTGGCCAGGCTCGTCGAATTGATCGGCGAAGTCCGCACCGGCCCGACCAACGCTGCGGCGGACGTGCGTCTGGAACGGCTACCCGGTGAAACGCGCGTGACGGTCAGCGGCGTCGTGCCCCTGCGCGGCGGCACGCAGAGTGAAGACGTCTCCGTGCCGGCGCCGGGCCGCTATTTCGGCGAACTCTTCCGGCTCGCCCTCCAGCGCGCCGGCGTGACCGTGGCCGGAGTCGTGCGCGAAGTCGGCTGGCGGGAGCGCGCCGAACATCCCCGCGTGCCGGACGAATGGCGCGAGCTGGCCGCGGTGCCGTCACCGAAGCTGGCCGAAGTTGTCCGCGCCATGATGAAGCCCTCGCAAAACGGCTACGCTCACGCGCTCTGGTTGCTCGCCGGCGTCGAAGCCGAACGCCGGCCCGTGGGCCGGGAAGTCGGCCAACCGTTGCCCGAGACCACCGAAGAATCCGGTTCGCGGGCGCTGCAGACCTTTTTGGCCACCGCTGGGATTTCCGCCTATGAAGTCGCCTTCGAGGAGGGCTCCGGGCTGTCACGCAAGAACCTCGTCACGGCCAATGCCGTCGTGCAACTGCTGGTCCACATGAACCGGCATCCGGCCCGGGTGGCGTGGCTCGAAGCACTGCCGGTCGGCGGGGTGGATGGCACGTTGAAACGGCGGTTCGTTCAGCCGGGGTTGAAGCATCATGTCCGCGCCAAGACGGGCACCCTGCGCCACGTTTCCGGCTTGTCCGGCTACGTGGATACCAAGGGGGGCGAGACGGTGGCCTTCAGTATTTTGGTGAACGGCTACGTGCCCCGGCGCCACGGGGCCGGCGCCGATGACGAAGCGGACCGCTTAGTAGAACTCCTCGCCGCGTTTTCTGGCCCGAGCGACGGCGAATGAAGCCTTTCGCTTGGGCCGCGGGCTAATTCGCCGCCTCACGCGCCGAAGAAGCTTCGCACCTGTGCGATGACGTAATCCGCCTGGGCGTCGGTCAGTTCGGGATACATCGGCAGAGGCAAGATGCGGGCCGAAACGGCTTCGGCGACTGGGTAGTCGCCCGCCCGCCACCCTTGGTCGGCGTAGCATTTCTGCAAGTGCAGCGGCAGCGGGTAATAAATGAGCGTGGGCACGCCGTGGGCCGCGAGGTGGGCCTGGAGTGCGTCGCGACGGTCGGTCAGCAGTGCGTAGACGTGGTAGATGTGCGAACTGCCGGGTTGGATTTCCGGAAACTCAACTGGCAACCCCGCCAACCCCGCGGTGTAACGCGCCGCCAATTCGATCCGGCGCGCATTGCCGGCGTTCAGGTGGGGCAGCTTCACGCGTAATATCGCCGCCTGAAGTTCGTCGAGCCGCGAATTGTAGCCGTGCAGATCGTGGTGATAACGCTGCTGGATCCCGTGGACGCGCAGCATGCGCAGCGTCTTCGCGAGGGCTTCATCCTGCGTGATGACCATGCCGCCGTCGCCGCACGCTCCGAGGTTTTTGGTCGGGTAAAAACTGAGACATCCCAGTGCGCCTTGGCCGGCAATCGGCCGGCCCTCGTAGGTCACCCCGATGGCTTGGGCGCAGTCCTCCACAATGGGCAAGCCGAAGCGTTCAAGTTCGCGCAGCGGCGCGGCTTGGCCGAAGAGATGGACGGGCAGGAGCGCTTTGGTGCGCGGCGTGATTCGGTGCGCGACCGCGACCGGGTCCACGGTGAAACGGCGCGGGTGGATGTCGGCGAACACAATCTTCGCCCCGAGTTGATGGATGCTTTCCGCCGGTGCGATGTAGGTGAACGGGGTGGTGATGACCTCGTCCCCGGGACCCACCCCCAGCGCCTTCAAGGCGAGCGTTAGGGCGTCGGAACCGGAATTGACGCCGATGCCAAATCGGGCGCCGCAGTAGGTGGCGGCCTCCTGTTCGAAGGCGGCGACATTCGGGCCCAAAATGTAATGGCCCTTGGCGAGCACGCCTTCGACGGCGGCGAGGATTTCGGAGCGCAGGGTGTGGAACTGCGCGCCCGGATTGAGGAACGGGATGTTCATCGGTGCGCCGGGAGAAAACCACAGACCGGGCGGCGGGTGAACTGGTTGTTGAGCGGGAGCGCCCGTAAAAAGCCAAACGGCGGCCCCGGAGGGCCGCCGTTGCTAAGTGACTGCGGGCGCGTTCAGGCCGCCGGGGTCGCCGGGGTCGGAATGCCGGCCACGACGTCTTCGATTTGGCCATGGAGTTCGAGCCAATCGAGGACCTTGCCGGTGAGGATGTCCTGCTGCAATTCGGGGAAGGAGTTCCGCTCTTGCAGGGTCTTCACCATTTGCTCGGGTTTCACGTTGTTCTGCTGGGCGAGTTGCAGCACCCGCTGGGTCAGTTCCTTTTGGTCGACGCTGATCTTCTCGGCCGCCGCGATCTGGTTGAGGATGAAGGCCGCTTTGACGCGATCCTTGGCGCTCGTGTTCGCGTTCTGGAAGATCTCGTCCTTCTTGCCTTCGATGATTTCCTTGGCGACCCCACGGCGCTGGTTCTCATTCACGATGTTGTAAATGAGGTTGCGGGTCTCGCTGGCCACCACGCTCTCGGGCAGCTCAAAGCTGACCTGGTCGAGCAACTGCTTGAGCAATTGATCCCGCACCGCGCGTTTCACTCGGAAATCGAGCTCGTTTTGCAGGTCGCGGCGGATGCCTTCCAGCAGTTGGGCGGTGTTTTCGGCTCCGAAACCCTTGGCAAATTCGTCGTTCACCTCGGGTAGGATCCGCTCTTTGATCGCGGTGATTTCGACTTCGAAGGCACCCTCTTTGCCGGCGACTTCGCTGATCACGAAATCCGCCGGAAAGGTCACCGTCACGGTGCGCTTGTCGCCCGCTTTGGCGCCGACGAGCTGCTCGGTGAAGCCGGGGATGAACTGGCCTTCGCCGATCATCATCCAGGTGCCTTGCTTGGTGGTCAGGCCGAGCGCGGTTTCGTTGAACGCGGTGATGGGCTTGCCCTCGCAGGTGCCGGTGTAGTTCACGACCACGGCGTCGCCGGTCACGGCTTCGCGCGTCACGTCGTTGAAGCGGGCCTGCTGGCTGCGCAGGATGTTCAATGCGCGGTCCACGTCGGCGTCGGTGGTGGCGACCAATTCGCGGCGGCCCTTGAGCCCCTTGTAAGTCGGCACCTCAAATTCCGGCGTGTGTTCCAGCGTGACCGTAAAGGAGAACGGTTGGCCGCGGCCGAAGGATTGCTCCTCGACGTTCACGGTCACGATCACGCGCAGCTTCTGCTCCTGCGTGGCTTGGCGGTAGGACTCGTCAAACAGGCGCTTGCGGGTCTCTTCCTGAATGCGGCCGTCATACGCCTTGGCGACGAGGTGGCGGGGCGCCTTGCCGACGCGGAAGCCGGGCAGGGAGGCTTGTTTTTGATATAAGCCGGCCACTTCTTCGAACGTGGCACTGACCTTTTCGACCGGCACCTCGACTCGGAGGAGCTTCTTGCACGGACCCAGAGTTTCGACGGAAACGTTCACAGTGACTTGCCTTTCGGAATGCTTGTTGACCCCGCCGGCCGCATTGGACGCGACTGGCAAAGGAGCGGGAAACTAGTTTTTCCCGGTAAGTTCGGTCAAGCGGCTGGTTTGGTTGTCGTCGGCCGCCGTTTTGGTTCGCCTGCCCGCCGGATTGCGAAATAGCCCGCGCTGAGCGGCGCCAATGCGCCCAACCGCACGCCGTTAGCCTGCACCTCCGCCCGCGCCATTCGGATGCGCCGGACGGGTTTCTCGGCCAGTTGATCGCAGAACTCCAGCGGCCCTCCGGGCACCGTCGCGTCCAGTCGGGCCAAGGCCGCCGCTGGAATATGGATCCGCACGTCCCGCAGTGTTTCCCGTCCGTGCAGGTTGATGACCACGAGAAAGGCTTGGCCGCTGGCCGCGTCGTGCCGCAGGCACGCGTAGAGCCAGTGGCCGCTGGCGGACTCGCCCGGCAAGCGACCGAAATATGGGTTTTCGCGGTTGGCGTGATTCAGCGGCAGGAAGTCGCCGCGGACGAAAGCCGGCGCCTGCGTGACGTGAAATAAGCGCGCATACCACGCCCGCAGTTCACGTTGGGCGACCGAAAGCGCCCCGCCATCATAACGGTGGCCGTTAACCCATTTCGCCAACTCCGGCATCGCCCCGTAGTCAAAGACGCTCGTGCGCCCGTCGTCCCCGCTGAACCCTTCCGCCCCGCACGCCGGTTCGCCAACCTCCTGGCCGTTGTAAAGCAGCAGCGGCCCGCGGCCGCGGCCGAACAAGAGCGCGCTCACCGGCCGCCCCACCGCCGCGCCCCAGCCGCCCCAATGCTGCGGATTCGCCAGCCGGACTTCGTCGTGATTTTCCGCGTAGCGCAGCAACGGCAGGTCCGGCGCTTGGGCACCCGGCCCGTCGTCGAGGTCGTTGGCCCACTTGGGGCCGTCGTAGAGGGCTTTCAGGAGCCGGTAGCTCGGGTGGTCGTAAGCGGCGTCGAAACCCACCGCGACCAGCGCCTCCAGCACGTTGCCATCGGTGAGCTTGGCCGGATCGTCGTCGTAGGCTTCGGCGATGAAGTAGGTGTCGGGTCGGCGGACGCGCGCCCGGTTGATGCTCCAACGCCAAAATTCCAGCGGCACCCAGTGCGCCATGTCGCAGCGAAACCCATCCACGCCGAACGCCTGCCAATGCGCGAGCACGGCCTCCAGCTTGAGCCAAGTGTCCGGTAACGGTTTGTCCGGCTGGGCGGTGGTGGGGAATTCCTTCGGCCCGTGCCGTCCCTGGGTGAAGTCAAAACCCAGGTTCAGCTTCACCGTCTCATACCAGTCCCCGGCGCCCGGCCGCGGGGTCGTCACGTTGTTGCCGGTCACCTTGGCGTGCTCGATTTCCCCGGCATACCGGCCGTCGCCGCCGCCCGTGACGGGACCGGTCGGCCGGCCCGTTTCGCCGTGCCGCACCGTGGGCAACTGCAACGGGCCGGGCAGGTAAAAGAAGTTGTTCGTGGGCGAAAAGAAGCGCGTGCAGTCGTCGTGGCTGCCGAAATCGAACTCCGGCCGCACCACCGAATGATGGCTTCGGGCGACGTGGTTGGGCACGAAATCGAGAATCACCCGCAAGCCGTGGTCGTGAATGCGGTCCACCAACGCACGAAACTCCGCCCGCCGGTTCGCCGGTTCGGTGGCGTAGTCGGGGCACACGTCGAAACAATCGCGCACGGCGTAGGGTGAACCGGCGAGTCCCTTGAGCAGATCCGCGTCGTCCGCCGGCAGCCCGATGGCGGAGTAATCGGTGGCGGTGGCCTGCCGCAGCGCGCCCATGAGCCAGAGATGCGTGACGCCCAATTCGCAGAGCGACCGCAGCGCGTGGTCACCCAGATCGGCAAACTTGCCCACGCCGTTCTCGGCCAACGTGCCGTTGGGCTGCCGCGTTTCGTTCACATTGCTGAACTGGCGGAGGAAGAGTTGGTAAATACAGGGCCGTTCCGCGCCGGTAGTTGGCGCGGAAGTGGCGGGCGAAGCGGAAAGACTCGTCATGGCAAGGCCGAGGAACGCGGCTAGGAAACCCGGGAAACGCAACCCTTGGCTAGCCTGCCCGCGGGCGGCGGGAAAGCGGAGAGTCGCTGAAACTCAGGAGGCTAGGCGGTTCGCCAGTGACCGCTGGCGGTCTCCGCGGTTCGCCCCCTGCCCCTCGTCCTTGCCCTCCCGCTTGGCCCAGGCGAGTTGCGCGACGTATTTCTGAACCCGTGGATTGGCTCCGCGTTCCTTCAGTGTGGCCAGCTTCTCCGGAGCAATGAGTGAGGCGATGGCCTTGGCGCAGCAAGGGCACAGCCGAGCAGCCCACCCAGCGTAGGTCACTCGATCCACACGGGCGTGCCCACGCGGACCATCTGGCGCAGGTATTCGGCGTTCCAGTTCGCGAGGCGGAAGCAGCCGTGGCTTTCGGTGCGGCCGACCTGTTCTGGACTTGGGGTGCCGTGGATGCCGTAACCGGGCTTGCTTAGGCCGATCCAAGCGACGCCCACGGGGTTGTTCGGGCCGGGCGGCACCACCAGCTTGCGGCCGAGTTGGCGGCCCTCCTCGGATTCGGGAAAGACTGCGGGATTAAAGGTGTAATTCGGATCCTTCACGGCGACGGCGACGTGCAGTTCACCGACCGGGCGTTTTTCGGCGAGCTTGCCGATGCTGCACGGGAAGTGGCTGAGCAGTTGCCCCTGGCTGTCGAAGGCGCGGATCCATTTTTCGGTCAGATTCACCCGCACCAAGTTGGCGCGGCGGGCGGCGGGATAGGTCGCGTTGGGCACGGTCAGCTCGGTGCCGGCGGGCACGGCGTCCCAGTTCACGCCCGGGTTCAGCCGGCGAATGAAGCTGGGGTGGGCGTGGGCTTGTTCCGCGACGAGTTCGAGCAGGGTTTCGTGGTCGAGGCGCCGGGCTTGGGATTTGCCCAGCCAAGTCAGGGGGAGCGGGAGCAAGCGGGCGAGGTCGGCGGCGGTCACGAGCCGCTGGGTGAAGGGGGGCTGAGCGAGGACGAGTTCCGTCAGGGTGTCCCGGTCCAGCCGGCCGGATTCTTCCAAGTGGTGCTGCCGTTGAAACGCCTTGAGGGCGAGCGCGGTCTGGGCACCGCCCACGCCATCGATGGGGCCGCAGGAAATGCCGTGCCAAGTCAGGGCAATCTGGGCCTCAAGCAGGTTGGTGACGGCCCGCTGCGGCGGGGCGGGGCTGGGCTCCAGCGGGCCGATCGTCGGCGGATGGGTCACCGTCGGCCGCAGGGGCGGGGCGACCGGGCTCGGTCGGGGCGGGAGGCTGGTCGGGGGATTAGTCTTCGGCGGCAACGCGGGTGGCAAGATGGCCTCGGCGTTGGTTTGGGGTGGGGCAGGGACCGGGCGCGCTGGGGGGATAAATTCCCGCTGGGGCGGGGCGGGCTTGGGGGGGGGCTGGCGTTGCCACCACCAGTAACTGCCGCCCGTGCCGAGGGCGAGTAACAGCACGAGCCATGGCCAGACCGGCGGGCCGCTGCTGGGGCGGGCGGGGCGGGTGGGACGAGGACGGTTGGATTTGCGGCGGGCCACGGGGGGATTCAGACGTCGATGACCGGGCCATCCCCACCGGGGTCGGGGTCTTTGGGGCCGTTTTTGGAACGACGGCCGCCGCGGGCCTCCACCGTGGGACCGCGGCCGAGGAACAGGCTGGAAATCAGCGAAACGAGCCCGATGACCAAGCCTCCCCAGAAGGCGGCCCAGAAGCCGGCGACATGAAACCCCTTCACCATTTCACCGACGGTAAGCAGGAGCACGGCATTGATGACCGGGACGAGGATGACACCCAGCAGGACGGTCAGCACCGAACGCACGGCCACCACGAGCAGGGTGGCGGAGAGGACGAAGAGGATGGGGCGAATAAACGCGTTCAGGAAACCCAAGAGCAGCGAGGCGACTAACATCGCGGACACGGTGTCATAGGAGATGCCCCGGACCATCCGGCTCGCCACGAGCACGGCGAGGGTCGTGATCACCCAACGCTGAAGGAATTGCAGGAAGCCACGCGGCATGACGGAAGGGTAGACGGGTAATCGGGCCGTGTCATTTGCCCGCTGGTGGCGGTTCTGCCTCCGGGGTGGCGGGGGGCAGGCCGAGGGTTACTTCGGCGCGGGCCCGAAGTTCGTTGAGGAGGCTGATTTGTTTGGGGAACAGGGACTTCATTTCCACGGCGGATACCGCGGCCAAGGTGCCGGCGGGGTCGCCGTCGAGGGCCAACATCTGGGCGCGGGCAAACTGCCAGACACTGCGTTCGAGGGCACCCAAGCGGTCGGGCTCAAACGTCAGCAGGATGGCCCGGGCGGCGGTGGCCTGTTGGTTTTGCAGGAGGGCGAGCGCGTAGTTCATGCGGGCGGAGACCGACTGAGGTTTGGCCTGCACCAGCCGGCGGGTGAGGGCGAGTGCTTCCTCTGGGCGGTTCCGTTCCACCAGCAGGGCGGCGGCGAGGTCGGTGAGGGTATCCAAGCGGTCCGGCGCCAGTTCAGAGGCAGTGCGGGCGGCGCGCAGGAGCAGTTCACTATCGCGGAGTTGGTAGGCGACCCGCACCAAGGTTTGCCAAAATTCGGGCGAGCCGTTGAAGCGTTGGGTGCGGCTGAGCAGGACGTCGCGAGCCGGGGCGTAGGCGCGGTAGAAGAGGAGGGCTTGCGCGACGTTGTAAGCCACGTGGTCGTCATGGATGGGGTTTCGCGGCACACGGGCGAAGGCGGCTTGGGCGTCGATTTCCGCCAATTCGCCCATGGCGGCCGCCCCGTCGAGGAAGTGGCTAAAGCCGGCCAAGGAGCCGCTGGCGAGCGGGTTACGACGGATTTCGACGGCCAGCCCGCGCAGGTCCGACCAACGGCGCTGGGCGAGCAGCACGTCGCCGAGGATCGTCCAGCATTCCGGGGTCGCGCCGAGTTGGGGCACGAAGTGTTCGAGAAATTGGGTGGCGTGATTCGTCAGGCCGAGGCCGATAAAGGCGGTCGAAACCCGAACGATCTCGGCCGAACTGACCGGCGGATCGGCAAAATCAAGGGCCAGTCGGGTCGCTTCGGCGACGCGGTCGTGGGCTCGGAGCAGATTCCAATGGGCGGAATGTTGCGACGGCGTGTCGGCGTGCAGATCGCGCAGGCGTTCGAGGGCGTTGCCATGGGCGACCACCGCCTGCTGGCGGCCTGCCAGCAGCAGTTGTAGTTCGAGCGCGGTGACGGCGGTGGCGGCGTTCGTTTCCGCGGCCTGCAACAATTCGCGGGCGGCGCGATCATCCGGGGCGCCGCCCCAGCCCAGCCGCCACGCGGCGTCGAACAGCGGGAGGTGGTCGGCTGCCGCGGGCGGGTTGGTGACGGTGGCGCGGAGCGCGGCGTATTTTTCCCCCTGTCCCAGCCGGAGCAGGGCGCGCAGCGCGACGGGTTGAAATTCGGTCCGTCCGGGGGCCGGGGCGTTGGTGGCCCAGATCAAGGCGAGCTCGTCGAAGCGGAAATGTTCCATCGCCGGCAGGATGACGCGCAAATCCGCTTGGTTGGTGCCGCGCAACCGCAGGAGCCAGAAGGATTGTTCCAAGGCAGTCCGCGAACGGGCCGGACTCCGGGGCGGTTGGGCCACGAGGTTCGCGAGGAATCCATGCAGGAGTTCGGGCTTGGCTGGGTTGTTCTGCACCGCGACGCGCCAATGGTATTGGGCCCCGTCAAAATCGCGGGCGGCATCCTTGCGTTGCGCGAGTTTGCCGTGGAGGCGGGCTTCGAAGAAATCGAGGGCTTTGATCCGGATCTGCGGGACCATGCCGGGAGGCGTGACGACCCAGATAGGCAGGATGGCCAGCACCACCAAAAAGCCGACGCCTAGGCAACCGAGTAAGGCCCAGCGAAACAACGGATCGTGCCAGAGCAGACGCAGCAGTGGCCAATTGCTCAGGCGCTGTTGCACCTCCATCTCGCTCAGCACCCAAGGTGGGCGCTTTGCTCCCGCCGCCGGCTCAGCGGGGTCGGAATCGGGTGGGGGCTGGTCGGGCATGACGTTTAGATTGGGGGGGACGTTGGGGGACACCGCCGGAGCCGCCAAGGAAATCTCCGGCGCCCCCCGGGGCGCCTAAACCCGCGCGTAACTTTCGACGTCCTCGGTGCTGGCGACCTGGAGGCCTTCGGCGAGCAGCGGTTCCTGCGGATTGCGGAATTGGATCCCGGCAAAATCGAGGTAATGACCGAACAACTCCGTGTTCTGGAGGAAGCCGGTGAAACGTTCCGACCCCGGTCCGGTGGCCAGCACCGGCACGTAATCTGAAGTGTGGGCGCCGCCGGTGAAGCCGATGCCCAAATGATTGGCCAGCACCTGCCCGAGCGCGCCGGTGTCTGAATTGTGGCCGTCGAACAGGGCGTAACCCTTCTTCTTCAGGAAGGGGTCCAGCAGGTCCATGCGCCGGGCCGACGCCGTGTAGCCGGTCGATTCCTTGAGCCGGGCGATGGCTTGGTCGCGGGATTCGGCGGTGCGGAGCCGGTTGAGGATTTCGCCGGTGGATTGCCGGATCTGCTTCACGTGGCGCAGTGTGGCGTGGCTCTTTTCGTAGCCGTCGCCCATGCCATTGAGTCCAGGGTTGGCCGTGGCGTGGTCGGTGGTGAGCAGCAGGAGGGTGTCGGGATGCTCCCGCTGAAACGCGAGGCACACGTCGATCGCCTCGTCGAACGCGATGAGTTCGCGGATCGCGCTGGCGGCGTCATTCGAGTGGCAACCGTGGTCCACGCGCCCGCCTTCGACTTGGAGCGCGAAGCGTTCTTCCCGCCCCAACCGCTTCAGCGCGGCGCTGGTCATCGCCGCCAGCGAAGGCACGGGCGCCGGTTTGGACAGGCCGCCGGTTTGGTCCACGACATACGGCAGATGGCCCTCGGCAAAGACGCCGAGCCACGGGCGGTCGAGCGGTGCGGAATCGAGGTCGGCGGGTTGCTGTAGGACGGCGTAACCGATCCGGCTAAAGTCGGCCAGCAAGTCGCGCTTGTCCTTGCGTTTATCGGCCCGGAAATGGTTCCGCGCCCCGCCGAGCGCCACGTCGATGCGGCGTTCGTAATACTGCGCCGCGATGTCCTCGCCGTCGCCGCGACTCTTGACGCTGGCGATGAACCCGGACGGCGTGGCGTGGGTTAGTTCAGTGGTAGTCACCAGTCCGCGTTTCCAGCCCGCCTGGCCCAAGAGTTCGTAGAGCGTGACCAGTTTTTCACCCTTGCTCGTCTGGTTGACCTTGCCGTTCGGGATGCGCACGCCGCTGCCCCACGCGGAGGCGGAGGCGGAGGAATCGGTGACGATCGAGTTCTGCGACCGCACGTTCATCATCGCCTGCTGGGTCGTGGGGCGGTTCACAAGGTCCAGCCAAGTGAGCCGGCGGCCGCGGCTGATTTCTGAATACTGATTGGCGCAGGCCAGCATGCCTGACCCCATGCCGTCGACGACTAGGTGGATGAAGTGGCGGGGCAAGCCGGCGGCCAGCCCGGTGGGGCGCACGCGGTCGGTCGGGACCGGGGACTGCGTGGCACAACCCGCCGTCACGGCCGGCACGGCCACGAGGGTTTTTAGAAACTGACGCCGATTATTGATCATGGGCAAGACGGTCACGAATTAAGGACCCCGAGGCGGAATCCGACAACAGTGCAGTTCCGACTCAGACGCACGCTTGGCCGCTTGGTTTCACGCAAAACTCGTCCCGGGTGCGGGCGTGAAATTGGGCGGGGCAGGTGACGACCGAAGGGCGCGCGAGTAAAAAACGTGCGCAGCCTACCCTCGGCGGAGCGAGTTCAGGGATTCGGCCGGCGAAAACCCAATTGCTGCTGCAACAAGGGCACCGTTCCCAGTGGTGAAGTGGCGTTTTTGCTGGCATTTCCGCCCGCGAAACCGCTGGTCCACGCGGCGGCGGCGGAGGTTCCGTTCACGCGATAGGTTTGGTCGCCCAAGGAAACCAGCACGGAACCGGGCGCTACGAGATCGACCGTCGGGGCGGTGTTGGCAAAGGCGGCGATGGAACCATCCGGATTGCTGGCCGTGACGGCGAGCACGTTGCGATCCGCGGCCGGGAAGATTAAGCCCTCGCCCGGCGTGTTGCCCGCCGCCACGATCACTAGGCCGCCCCGAGACCGGATTGACCAGATGCTTTCACTGAGCACCGGCGACGGGGAAGTCCCGCCGAGGCTGAGGTTGAAGATCGAGGCTCCATCCTGCGCGGCCAACACCAACGCCCGGGCGACATCAAAGGTTGAGGTGGTCTCGCTGCCCCCGTAAACGTCGTAGACGCGCACTGGAACCGACTGCCCGGCTTCCTGCATCCCCGCCACCATGGCTTGGAGCATGGAGGGGCCGTGTAACGGGCCGTCTAACAAATCACCGCCCGCCGGGCTGCCGGGCACCACCGCGGTGCGGGAAATGATGAGTGCTTCCATGGCCTTCGGCAGGGTTTGGACCGCGGTGTCAATCAGGGCCACGACCGGACTGTTTTTGTCGCCCAACGGGGGCACTGGCCCACTTTTGCCGGCGGTGGTGGCTGCAGCCGCCACCGGGGTTGGCAATTCCGGTGGGGTGATCCGAAAATTATCCTCGGCGGTGAGGCTCTCGTTGGCCTTGAGGAGGGCCGCCCGGGCGTCGTCGGCCGCCTCGGCGGTGGCAAAGCGGAGTTTGTAGGCGCCCAGTTCGTCGATGCCTGCCACCAGTTCGCCGCCGAACAGTTTGGCGATCCGCTCGACCTCGCCGGCCTTGAGTTTCACGCCGGCCTTCACCCGCAGAATGAATTCCTCACGGATCGGTCCAGCCTTGAGTTCGGCCGGTTCGGCTTCCACGAGCTCGGTGGCCTGGTCGCGGTTGGAGTGGAAGATCAGCAAGCGGGCGGCGGCATTCGTGCGGGGCAGGAGGGCAAAGCTGAGGTTGCCCAAGATGCGGCCGAGGGCTTCGCGCTGGCTGAGTCCTTGGAAACCGGCGGTGACCGTCTTGGGGGCGCCGGGTTCGATGAGGATTTCCCAGCCCGTTTCCCGGGCGATGCGGGCCAGCACTTTGGGCAGCGGAACGCCTTGGATTCGCGCCTCGACCCGGTTGGAGATCGAGCTCCAGCGCAGGTGATTGGTCGGGGTGTGTGCCGCCGTCGCCGGGAACAGCAGCGGGAGCAGCAGGGGGAGGGTGATGGCGCAGCGCAGCTTCAC